>CAMIVF010000050.1 GCA_946401715.1 uncultured Clostridia bacterium
GGTGAGGTCTATGAGACGGAAGCTTACTTCCCGACCTGGATCAACAAGGAAACCGCGGCGCATGTCAGGTGCCTGACGGAAGCCCACAAGGCGCTTTACGGTGAGAAGAGAATGGGCCCGGACAGCCAGAAGGCGCTCCGCGACCGTCCGCTGATCGACAAGTGGACCTTCTCCACCAATGGTGTCGCCATCCAGGGACGCTATGAAATCCCCTGCGTCGGATTCGGTCCGGGCGCAGAGAGCCAGGCCCACGCGCCGAACGAGATCACCTGGAAGCAGGACCTCGTGCGTGTCTGTGCAGTCCTGACCGCTGCAATCCCGATCTATACGACACTGGAAAAGACCGACGATGTGACAGTGTTCCGCGCCGGTAAGACCAACAACGAGATCTTATGATGACAGGATTGTGGGAGCGCGAAGCGCGAAACGATCCGCAATCGTTTTTTGGAAGATTTATCATTTATAAAAAGAAAGGAATAAAGGGATGGACAAAGGATTACAGGCATTTATTGACAAGCTGGACACACTGAAGTTCAGTGACATGTATGAGAATGATTTCTTCTTTACATGGGATAAGACAGATGATGAGATCATGGCTCTGTTTACCGTGGCGGATGCACTCAGATACCTGAGAGAGCGCAACATCTCCACGAAGATCTTTGACTCCGGACTGGGCATCTCCCTGTTCCGCGACAATTCCACGAGAACCAGATTCTCTTTCGGTTCCGCCTGCAATCTGCTTGGACTTGAGGTGCAGGACCTGGATGAGAAGAAGAGCCAGATCGCGCATGGCGAGACGGTGCGTGAGACTGCCAACATGGTTTCCTTCATGGCTGACGTCATCGGCATCCGCGATGACATGTATATCGGCAAGGGCCACACCTATCAGAAGACCGTTGTCGATGCGGTGACGCAGGGCTACAAGGACGGTATCCTGGAGCAGAAGCCTACGCTTGTGAACCTGCAGTGCGACGTCGACCATCCGACCCAGTGCATGGCGGATATGGAAGAGATCATCCATTATTTCGGCGGAATTGAGAACCTGAAAGGCAAAAAGCTTGCCATGACATGGGCCTATTCTCCCAGCTATGGAAAGCCGCTGTCTGTCCCGCAGGGCGTGATCGGCCTGATGACACGCTTCGGCATGGACGTCGTTCTGGCCCATCCGGAAGGCTACGATGTATTCCCGGAATGCGAAGAGATTGCACGCAAGAATGCGGCAAAGAGCGGCGGAAGCTTCACGAAGGTCAACAGCATGGCCGAGGCGTTCAAGGATGCGGATATCGTTTATCCCAAGAGCTGGGCTCCGTTCGCGGCCATGGAGAAGAGAACCGATCTGTACGGCAAGGGCGACTTCGATGGAATCGACGCGTTGGAGAAGGAGCTGCTTCAGCAGAACGCGCAGCATAAAGACTGGACCTGCAGTGAAGAACTCATGAAGACCACAAAGGACGGCAAGGCACTCTATCTGCACTGCCTGCCGGCTGATATTACGGGAGTTTCCTGCGAAGCCGGTGAAGTCGATGCTTCTGTCTTTGAGCGGTATATCGATCCTCTGTATAAGGAGGCCTCCTACAAGCCTTATGTCATTGCGGCGATGATCTTCCTTGCAAAATGCAAGGATCCGCAGTCGACGCTGAAAAAGATTGCCGAGAGAAACCGGCCGAGGCTTTTCCAGTAATGATCCGGAACGTATAAAGCACGGACACTTTATGCGTTCCTTCTCATGAGATCCCGGGCAGGATTTCATGCTGCTGCAAGGAGGTATTTATGGCACACAGAGTAGTAATTGCACTGGGCGGCAATGCGCTTGGCAAAAACCTGCCGGAGCAGATGGAGGCGACGCGGGAAACCGCACAGGCCATCACGGACCTGATTGAAGAAGGCTATGAGGTGGTCATAGCGCATGGGAACGGGCCACAGGTCGGCATGATCCAGAACGCGATGAGCGAACTGGTCCGCTCTGATCCGCAGAATTATGTGACGGTTCCGCTGTCTGTCTGTGTCGCGATGAGTCAGGGCTACATCGGCTATGACCTTCAGAATGCCATGCGGGAAGAGATGCTGGACCGTGGAATCGATGTCGGCGTCGCAACGGTGCTTACACAGGTCGAGGTGGATCCGGAGGATCCGGCTTTCCGCCATCCGACCAAGCCCATCGGTCCCTTTATGACAAAAGAAGAGGCAGACAAGCTGGTCCGCGAGCGTGATTATGATGTGATTGAGGATGCGGGAAGAGGATATCGCCGCGTGGTGGCGTCTCCTCAGCCGGTGTCCATCATCGAGATCCAGACCATCAAGTCCCTGGTGGATACCAACCATGTCGTGGTTGCCTGCGGCGGAGGCGGTATTCCGGTATTCCGCACGAACGGCCACCATCTCAAGGGAGCTGCCGCTGTGATTGACAAGGATTTCGCGGCGGAGCGTCTGGCTGAAGAGGTGGAGGCTGACACGCTGATCATACTGACAGCGGTGGAGAAGGTTGCGATCCATTTCGGAAAACCGGATCAGAGAGAACTGGATGATCTGAGCGTCGACGAGGCGCAGAAGTATATCGAGGACGGCGAGTTCGCACCCGGGTCGATGCTGCCGAAGGTAGAGGCTGCGGTGCGGTTTGTCCGTTCCAGACCCGGCAGACGGGCCCTGATCACTCTGCTTGAGAAGGCAAGGGACGGCATCAGCGGCCATACGGGAACGATGATACATGAATAGGATTGAAAGAATCCTTTGAAAGGAAGAAAGGAGCAACTGTTGTGGTAAAGATCGATCTGACTGTCAACAAAGAAACACTGCAGCACAATATCCAGAAGGCAAAGGAGAACAGGATCCTGATCCCGACCATCGACCAGATGATCCATCCGGAGCATACCCCGGAGAAGGTGAAAGAAGGCCTGAAGAACACCGGACTGTGGGATGTGAATCCGCTGAACCTGTTCCGTATCACCTGGAAGAATGAGGCAAAGGAAAGCGGCGGACTGTTCAACAGTGTGCCGAACTACATCGAGCTTCCTTCTTCTCTGACCGGTGTCCCCTGCCGGATTGTCGCCATGGTCGGAAAATGGTTCCCGACCGGCTGTCATAAAGTGGGCGCTTCTTTCGGATGCCTTGCCCCGCGGCTTGTGACAGGACAGTTTGACGTGAATGCCCAGAAGGCAGTGTGGCCGTCCACCGGCAACTACTGCAGAGGCGGCGCATTTAACTCAGCCTTGCTTGGCGCGAAGGGCGTGGCGATCCTTCCGGCCGAGATGAGCCAGGAGCGTTTTGACTGGCTGCATGAGATCGGCGCCGAGGTCATCGCGACACCGGGCTGCGAGAGCAACGTCAAGGAAATCTTTGACAAGACCAATGAACTGAAGCAGGATCCGAAGTATATGATCTTCAACCAGTTCGCCGAGATGGGCAATCCGCTCTGGCACTACAACGTGACCGGCAATGCGCTTGCCGAGGTCTTTGAGGCTGTGAAGCGTGACGGCGACCGGTTTGCCGGCGCATGCTTCACATCAGGATCCGCCGGAACCATGTCTGCCGGTGACCGCCTGAAGGAGCTGTACCCGAACCTGAAGCTCGGTGTCGGCGAAGCACTGCAGTGCCCGACCCTGCTGAACAACGGATTCGGCGGCCACAGAATCGAAGGAATCGGTGACAAGCATGTTCCGTGGATTCACAATGTAAAGAACACGGATATGGTCATCGATATCGATGACGAGGATTCCCAGAGACTGCTCCGCCTGTTCAACACGGCGGAAGGACAGGCTTACCTGAGACAGGAGCTGAAGCTTGACGCGGAGATGATCACTAAGCTCACCTGGCTTGGCATCAGCGGCATAGCCAATGTTCTGTGCTGCATCAAGATGGCGAAGTACTACGAACTCACCGGGAACGATGTCGTCGGAACCGTCCTGACAGACTCCGCGGTGATGTACCAGAGCCGGATTGAAGAGCTGAATCAGATGTACGGTGCCTATACTGTGAATGAGGCGCATCTGGATCATTGCGTCCATATGCTGGGCATCAAGACAGACAATATGGAAGAGCTGACCTATGCGACACGCAAGAGAATCCACAATCTGAAGTATTACACCTGGGTCGAGCAGCAGGGAGAGACGGTCGAGGATCTGAATGCCCTGTGGTACGACACGGAAGGAACCTGGGATGCCGTCCATCACCAGGCGAAGGAACTGGATGAGCTGATCAATGCTTTCAATGAGGAAAGCGGCGTGCTCGGAATGCTGTAATGAATGTGCAGATGCACGAAGAAGCGCAGTAACCGTTAATTGTATAAGGAGGTTGATACTATGCTTGAAAACAGAATCTATAACTTTTCCGCCGGTCCGTCCATGCTTCCGGAACCTGTGCTGCAAAGAGCGCAGAAAGAGATGCTCAACTATGAAGGCTCCGGCATGAGCGTGATGGAGATGAGCCATCGCTCCAAGGTTTATGACAAGATCATCTGCGACTGCCAGGAGAACCTGCGCAAGGTCATGAACATTCCGGACAACTACAAGGTTCTGTTCCTGCAGGGAGGCGCAACAGGCATGTTCGCCGCGATTCCGCTTAATCTCGCGAAGACCGGTACGGCTGACTATATCGTAACCGGCAATTTCTCAGGCGGCTCCTTCAAAGAGGGTAAGAAGTTCCTCAAGGACGCCAGATGCGCCGGCACGACAGAGGCCGAGAACTTCACCAGGATTCCGAAGCAGGAGGAACTGACACTCAATCCGGACGCTGATTATGTCCATATCTGCGAGAACAACACCATCTTCGGAACCAAGTGGCACTGGCTGCCTGAGACCGGGAATGTCCCGCTGGTCGCGGATCTTTCTTCCTGCATCCTGTCCGAACCGGTGGATGTGACGAAATATGGCATGATCTACGGCGGCGCGCAGAAGAATATGGCACCTGCAGGATTTGCGGTCGTCATTGTGCGGGAAGACCTGCTTGGCAATAAGAGCCCGCTGTGCCCGAAGATCTGGGATTTCGAGACCCAGGCTGACAAGAACTCCATGATCAATACGCCTCCGACTTATCCGATCTATATCTGCAAGCTGGTGCTTGACTGGATCCTGAATGATATCGGCGGCCTTGAGAACATGAAGAAGAGAAATGAGGAGAAGGCAGCAATTCTGTATGATTACCTGGAGACGACCGACTTCTACAAGTCCGGTGTACAGAAGGACAGCCGTTCGATGATGAATGTTGTATTCCGCACCGGCGATGACGAGCTGGATAAGAAGTTTGTCGCTGCGTCTGTTGAGCGTGGATTCACGAACCTGAAGGGACATCGCCTGGTCGGCGGCATGAGAGCTTCGATCTACAACGCCATGCCGAAGGAAGGCGTGGAAGCGCTGATTGATTTCATGAAGGATTTCGAGAAGGCGAATCGCTGACGGAATCGAATTGCTGATGACATTGAAAGGAGGAGGATCGGTATGGTGGTACGTGTATTGGCTACTGACGGAATGGACAAGGCAGCTGTGGCTGCCCTGGAAGGTGCCGGCTATGAAGTGGTTGAGCAGTTCTATGAGGTGGAAGAACTCAAAGAACAGGTGAAGGAATTCGATGTGCTTGTCGTCCGGTCCGCGACGAAGGTGCGTGAGCCTGTCATCGACGCGGCTGCCGAGGCAGGAAGGCTGCAGGTGATCATCCGCGGCGGTGTGGGCCTTGATAATATCGATGTGGAGTATGCAAGGTCAAAGGGCATCGTCGTCACGAATACGCCAACCGCATCGAGCGCTTCGGTCGCCGAGCTGGCGATTGCGCATATGTTCTCGCTTGCCCGCTTCCTGTATATGTCAAATGTAACCATGCGGGAAGGAAAGTGGGAAAAGAAAGCGTACAAGGGAACGGAACTGGCCGGAAAGACCCTCGGCCTGATCGGCATGGGACGGATTGCACGAGAGACGGCATCAAGGGCAAAAGGTCTCGGCATGCATGTCATCTACACCAACCGGAGCGGTGACATCCCGGATCTTCCGTATGAGTGGAAGCCGCTCGATGAACTTTTGAAAGAATCAGACTTTGTCTCGCTCCATCTGCCTGCAAAGAAGGATTCACCGGCCCTTCTGGACGCGGAGAGGATCGGGATGATGAAGCCCGGTGCATACCTGATCAACACAGCCCGCGGTATCCTGGTGGATTCCACAGCACTGTGCGATGCCCTGGACAGCGGCCATCTGGCCGGCGCGGCGATCGACGTATTTACGGAAGAGCCATGCCAGGATGAGAGGCTGCTGCACCATCCGAAGATCTCACTGACACCGCATATCGGTGCTTCGACGAAGGAAGCACAGAAGAGAATCGGCGAAGAAACCGTGAAGATCATCCGGGGAATGTTCCATTAAAAAGTGATACGGCGCCGGAGACCTTGAAAGAGGGTCCCGGCGCTGTACTGCAATCACCTCACAGGAGAAAAGTTATGTCATATACATGGAATCAACTGGGATTAAGGATTCCTGAGATCATGCTCCCGCAGGAGGGGGCAGATTACGGGAAGTGGGCGGTCGTGGCATGTGACCAGTACACTTCCGATCCGGCTTACTGGCAGAAGGCGGAGGAGATTGTCGGCAGCGCGCCGTCCACCCTCAGGCTGATGCTTCCGGAGTATTATCTCGGAAAACCGGATGAAGAGAAGCGTATCGTGGATATCCGTTCTGCCATGAAAGACTATGTGGACCAGGGAACACTGCGCACGCTTCCCAAAGGCTGCATGCTGGTCCGCAGGACGGCAGAAGGAAGAAGCAGACTGGGACTTGTGATCTGCGTTGACCTGGATGCATTTGACTATCGTGCCGGCGCCAGTTCACTGATCCGCTCAACAGAGAAGACCATCGTGGAAAGGATCCCGCCGAGACTGAAGATCAGGAAGGGCGCGATGCTGGAACTGCCGCACATCCTGATCCTGATCGACGATCCGGACAAGTCTGTGATTGAGCCTTTGGAGAAGGCCGGCGGAGAGGTTGTATACGATACGGACCTGATGCTGGGCGGCGGCCACATTACAGGCACTTTCCTCGGCGAGGAGAAGATGGAGGGTGCGCGTGAGGCTATGTCCGCACTTTTTGACAAGGCCGAGCAAACCTACGGCACAGGGAAGGCCATGCTGATGGCAATGGGGGATGGCAATCACTCCCTTGCCACGGCGAAGGCGAACTGGGAGGAGATCAAACAAAACGTTCCGGAAGAAGAGAGGGCTTCTCACCCGGCCAGATATGCCCTGTGTGAGCTGGAGAACATCCATGACGAAGGAATCGTATTCGAACCGATCCACAGGGTTATGTTTGCAGACGGGAAAACGTCTGGCGCGCAGATCATAGCGGACACGGCAGCCGTTCTGAAGGAGCAGAGCGGGGACTGTGTCATTGCCGGCAAAGGCACGGCTGCAGGAGAAGGACAGTTTGCGATCCCGGTGATCTGTGCGGAAGGAGAGAAGGTTCTTTTGATTGACCGGCCGTCCTCCAAGATCGAGGTAGGCGCGCTGCAGAATGCGCTGGATCTTCTGGTACAGGAAAAGGGGTACCGGATCGACTATATCCATGGTGAGGACGCGGTGCGCTCTCTGGCGGAAGAAGAAGGCAATGCCGGATTCCTTCTACCGCCGATGGACAAGTTCCTTCTGTTCCCTGCGGTCGCGTCGGACGGCGCCCTTCCGAGAAAGACATTTTCCATGGGAGAGGCTGTCGAGAAGCGCTACTATATCGAAGCGAGAAGCCTGGTATAAGGGCTTTTCTGCAGGCAGATGCTGTCTGGAACAGCAGCAAAAAAGAGGATATCTATGAAAACAATCAATCTGGAATACATTGCAAACCATCTTCCGAAGACGGACGACCATTACCTGCGGCTGATGTCGAAGGAAGAGGTGACGAAGGCCAGGAACTTCCACAGAAGTTTTCCGCAGTATCAGGAGACGCCGCTCCAGGACCTGAAGCAGATGGCAAAGTACCTCGGGGTGGGAAGAATCTGCGTGAAGGATGAATCCTGGAGATTCGGCCTGAATTCCTTCAAGGTGCTCGGAGGAGCCTTCTCCATGGCGAAGTATCTTGCGAAAGAGATGGGCATGGAGATCACGGATCTTCCCTACAGTGTCCTGAAGTCGGAGGCGTTCAGGAAGAAGCTTGGTAGTGCGGTCTTTATCTCCGCGACGGACGGGAATCACGGAAGAGGGGTTGCGTGGACGGCGCGTGAACTGGGACAGCGGTGCATCATCCTGATGCCGAAGGGAACCAGCCAGTCCCGGGTCGACAATATCCGGGCGCTGGGTGCCGAGGTGACGGTCGAGGACCTGAATTACGATGACTGCGTCAGGAAAGCCGCTTCCATGGCGGATCAGTTTGAGCACGGTGTGATCGTGCAGGATACTTCGTGGGAAGGCTATGAGGACATTCCGCTCTGGATCATGCAGGGCTATGCGGTCATGGCCGATGAGGCGGCCGAACAGTACGGTGAACGCCCGACCCATGTGTTCGTGCAGGCAGGCGTCGGCGCGATGGCCGGATCCTGTGTAGGTTACTTTGCTTCCCTGTATCCGGACAATCCGCCGAAGATGATCGTCGTGGAGCCGAACAAGGCAGACTGCATGTTCCGCGGCGCGAAACGCGGCGACGGGCAGAAGGTCGTTGTCACAGGCGATATGGATTCCATCATGGCAGGACTTGCCTGCGGCGAGCCCTGTGACCTTGGCTGGGATCTGTTCAAGAATCATGCCACCGGGTTTGTCAGTGCGGACGATCTGATGACCTGCAGGGGCATGCGTATGCTCGCCGGCAATTTCAAGGAAGACCCGCATGTCATCTCCGGTGAATCCGGAGCCGCAACCTTCGGCGCATTTGCGTCCATCATGCTTGAGGATGGCCTGAAGGGCGTCCGCGAGGAGCTGGAACTCGGTCCTGATTCGAAGGTGCTGTGCTTCTCAACGGAAGGCGACACGGACCCCGTACGGTGGAAGAACATCGTGTGGGAAGGGGTCGATTATTAAAACCATTGAAAGTATTTGACACAGCCATGCGCTTCGATGTAGAATCGTGCATGGCTGTGAACGTGTGTAAGTAGTTCAGGGGAAGCCCTTGCAGAGAGCTGTTCCGCCGGCTGAAAGAACAGCAGAAGATCCCTTGAATGAATTTCAGCACCGGAGCCTTCCGTGAAAACGCAGTTTGCTGCGGCTAAGCGGATGCGTCCTGTCGGCATACAGACAGTCTGAGTGCGGAAGCCGGTCACTGCCGGGTTTCGAATTTGGGTGGTACCGCGAGTCATAAGACCCGTCCCGAAGATACCGGGATGGGTTTTTTATATTTCATGGAAAAGAGCTGGATTTTGTTCCCGGTCGTGATGCGAAGCAGCACAGACGGGTTACAGAATTCGCATCCGAAAACAATCAATCAACTTACAAAACTGCGTTTTGGAAGGGGGAAATGGAATGACAAATCTGTTTGAACTGCAAAAAAAGATCGCTGCCGTCAGGGAGCAGATCATGACGGAGTCCAGGGATCTGACAGACTCAAAGAAGGTCTATGAAATGAGAAAGGCCTTTCTTGACAAGACCGGAAAAGTCGGACAGATGATGAGATACATGAAGGACGTGGATCCTTCCCAGAGAGCTGAATTCGGAAAAACGGTCAACGAGCTGAAGAACTGGGCGCAGGACTATTTCGGATCGCTGGACGAGAAGATGCGAAAAGCGGAGCTGCAGCGTGTCTACAAAGGCGAGCAGATTGATATTACGATGCCTGCGCGTAAACACGTGCAGGGGAATCTGCATCCGGTGACACAGGTGCGCAATCAGCTGATCGATGTCTTCTCCGGCATGGGATTTGAGATCTATGAAGGTACTGAGGTAGAGAACGATTATTATAACTTTACCGCGCTGAATACGCCGAAGGATCACCCGGCGAGGGATATGCAGGATACCTTCTATCTGTCTCCGGAGTTTGTGCTCCGTACGCAGACTTCGTCCGCGCAGATCCATGTTATGGAAAATGAGAAGCCGCCGATTAAGATTCTGAGCCCGGGAAAGGTGTTCCGCTCTGATGATGATGCGACGCACAGTCCGATGTTCTCCCAGATGGAGGGACTGGTGGTTGACAAGGGAATCACGCTTGGCGACCTGCAGGGCATGCTGGATGTCTTTGTGAAAAAGGTATTCGGCCAGGAGACGCGCACCAGGCTTCGCCCGTCGTACTTCCCGTTCACCGAGCCTTCGGTTGAGGTAGACGTGAGCTGCTTCGAATGCGGCGGGAAAGGCTGCTCTTTCTGCAAGCATACCGGCTGGATCGAGGTGCTCGGCGCAGGCATAGTCAACAGGAAGGTTCTTGAAAACTGCGGGATCGATCCGGACGTTTACTCAGGTCTTGCGTTCGGAATCGGCATCGAACGTGTCGCGATGCTGAAGTATGGCATCAATAACATCAAGCAGCTCTTCGAGTCAGATCTGAGAGTACTGAACCAGATCAACGACAGATAAAGACGGAAGGATACGGAGGATATTATGGTAGCACCATTAAGCTGGCTGAAAGAATATGTTGAGATCGATGTGACGCCGCAGGAGCTTCAGGAGAAGCTGTTTTCCTGTGGATTTGAAGTGGAAGAGCTGCATCAGGTCGGTGAGGACATCAGCGGTGTTGTCGTCGGTCTGGTCGAAACGTGTGAGAGTATACCGGACACGCATCTGCACCTGACGACGGTCAATGCAGGAGAGCACGGTACCTTCCAGGTATGCTGCGGCGCGGACAATGTTGCGGCTGGGAAGAAGTTCCCGCTTGCGCTTGTGGGCGCGACCGTTTACGCGACAGCGAAGGATCACGTTACCGTGGAAGGTGTGATGACGATCAAGAAGGGGAAGCTGCGCGGCTATGAGTCATACGGTATGCTGTGCTCCGGCGTTGAACTGGGAGTGAGCGAGGATCTGTATGAGGGAGCCGGATACAACGGCCTTCTGGCACTTCCGGATGACGCGCCTGTCGGCGCGGACGTAAAGCCGCTGCTGGGACTGGATGACTGGCTGTTTGATATTGCCATCACCGCGAATCGTCCTGACTGCCAGAGCATCTTCGGCATTGCGCGCGAGGTTGCGGCGGTTCTGGGGAAAGAGCTGAAAGAGCCGGCGCTTGACTTCCATCCGTCGGACGTTGAGAAGGAAGGGTTCAGCGTGACCGTAGAGGATCAGGATCTGTGCCCGAGGTACATCGGCCATTATGTCTCTGACGTTAAGATCGGACCTTCTCCGGCCTGGATGCGTAAAAGGCTGGCACTGGTCGGGATGAACTCCATCTCGAACATCGTGGATATCACCAACTATGTCCTGGCTGAACTCGGACAGCCCATGCATGCATTTGACGAGGACTTTATCCGCGGCGGACGCATCGTGGTGCGCCGCGCAAAGAAAGACGAAGTGATCATCACGCTGGATGAGCAGGAATATGTCATGAA
>CAMIVF010000051.1 GCA_946401715.1 uncultured Clostridia bacterium
CTTTGCTGAATCAGTATGCGGGGAGGCTGTCTCCAGCCTCCCCGACATCAATTCTGTTTCATTCTTTTCTGTCCTGCCAGACAGCGCACCGCATGCTTACTGCTTCACCTTCTGTCCGGGCAGCAGCTTCTTCTTCGCCATCAGAAGCGCCAGAAGCAGGAAGATGATCGCCGCTGAAATACCGGCAGTCAGAGCAAACGGCTCATACGGGGTATCGTCACCTGTCGGCTTGCTTGCAGTCGCTTCCCCGTTCGAGAGTGCCTGCGCTTCCGCCAGTGCGCTGGCGTCTCCCGCGAATCCGCTGCTCGGATTCGTCAGGTTCGCCGCTGCGACACTGCCGTCTCTGACATTGTTTGTCAGAACGATGCTCTCGTCCGCATTCGTCGGCGACAGCGTCACCGATTCCTTATTCAGCGAGATGTCATAGCCGCTCTTCTTGCCGCTCGACACAACCCTGCCGTTCTTGTCGGTCTCGGCAAAGTACAGCGTAATGGTATGAGGCGGCGCCAGCTTGTAAAGATTGATCTTCAGCGTACTCGTCATGGAGCTCGCATTTGCAAGAGACATTGCCTTCTTGAACAGAAGCTTCTTATGCGCAGCATCCTCGAAGATACCGATATAATAGGTTCCGTTCACGCGGATCGGCGTCTTCTTGTAGGTGACAGCCTTGGTCAGCTTCAGCTCGGCCGTCTCCTTCTCGGTCTTTCTCTCCCGCAGCGTGTACTCCAGCGTATGTTTGTTATTCTGACCCGGCTTCAGGTTGATGTAGATATGCTTCTTATTCCTTGTATACTTCTGGATCGCCGTGCCGCTGGCCAGTGCCTTGTAATTATTCTTCGGGTCAACAAGGTCATAGCTCGCCATCACACTTTTCCCGGACGAATCCGTAAGCGACACCATCTCGCCCCAGATCCGGAACGGATTGTAATCACCCGCATTCCAGCGATATGAGTTATCCTCTCTGGTCTTGGAGGCAGTATCTACCAGCGCGACAGGGATATTTGCTCCCCAGTGTGTCTTGTCTTCGCCCCAGATGCGGAACGAGGCTGTCAGCACGGAAGACTTTGGCCTGTTTTCACTGTCGACCACGTTCACCTTGATCTTGTAGGTTGCACGGGACAGGCCTCTCTCGGCGTAGACGTTGACCATGTTCACGCTTCTGGCTGTCTTGGAAGTCAGCTTCACAGCGATCTTACTCTTGCTCTCAGAAGCACCCTTCGTCTTGAACCAGACCGCCTTGATCCCGTTCGTATCCTTATCGGGATGAAGCACCTTCCCCTTCTTTGCATCGGTCGTCTCTGCCAGGTAGTAGGTCTCGTCCAGATAGAGTCCCTCCAGCACAGCCGTCTTTTTGCCCTTGTTGCTCTTGATATTGGAATAATACCAGGCATACGGAACATCGATCTCTTTGCTGATGATCTTGCCATCGGCATCTGTCGCCGGCTTCGTCAGCGCGGCATCCGTAAACGCGGTTACATAGTAAGGCTTCGGAATCCTTCTCTTCTTCGAGCCTTCCTTGGTTTCCGGCACATAGTACGGATTGCCGTCGATGCTGCTTTCACGCGTCTCCTTGGTTACGACAACCGTACCGGCTCTGCTTTTTTCTTTCAGCGGTATCGTATACTCGTTACCGCTTACCGCCGTGTCTCCGGAAATCGTATATCCAAACGGTGCCTGGGTTCCATTGACCGTAAGTCCGCCGTTCTGGCTGACCGCATCCGCCTGCGCCTTCGTCAGCTTGATCTCGACAAACTTCCCGTCTTCTGTCGTTCCGGTATCAAATCTCGAACCGGCCGTCACCTCGAAGGCTGTATCAGCGATGTATTTCCCATCTGCAACAGCAGCCACTTTGATTGTTTTCGTGTCCAGAATCACTCTGGCGTCAGCAAGTGCTCCGTTACTATTATTGTATACCGTCACGTCAGCGTGAGCGCCCTTATACACATAGCCGGCCGGGACCTTCGTCCAGGACAGTATCAGCGGTTTGTTGGCTGTCTCTATCGCCTTAATCCCAGCGTCCGTCAATGTCACTACAATCGACTGACCCAGTGTGACTTTGCCGGCTTTGGCAGTTGCCGGTTCGGTCTCGTAATTCGCTGCAGCAAATTCTTTGCCGTCGAGCATCAGCTGGAATCCGACATTCGGCACAAATGCGCCGGTTGCTGTATCATATCGCGCCTCAACCAGGAACTTCACCTTCTTCTGCTTGAACCGGATCGTCTTATCCTCGATCGTCGGAAGGCCGGTGATAGTGACCTGTGGATCAGCACCTTCCTGATACGTCTTCGTAATTGTAATCTGGACTTTGTCCGTAAACGGCGCAGGTGTCACACCGTCAATGGTGTTCTGGTCAAACACATAAGTCGGAGCTTCTTTTTCCTCCCGAAGCTCGAACACCATAGATGTCGTTGATGTGTTAAGATCTGGCGTATCAACCAGGCCAGCCAGCCCTGTCAGATCAATTGTCGATGCAGCTGCCGTAGATGTAAACTCAACCTGCTTTATCGGGGTTGCTATATCTGTGCCGTTCTTCTTAACACTCCAGATCGAAAATGGAATATCTGGCAATTTCGTATTCGGATCAGCAGAATCCACCACCTCGATGATCGCACTCTGAACATCATTCTTCGGACTGTCGACGATGCTGATCTTACAGTGGTCTGTGTCTGTCTTTGGTCTCCCAACACTCGTACTCGGATCCACAGCGGTTCCGTTTTTCGTTAAGGTATCGGTCGCAGCATTATAGGTAAAGTGAAAATCCCATGCCTTTGTATAGGCCTGGGTCGCCGTCGCGTCCATGACAGTTTCTTTGATGACATAGGAAGAAGTGAGAGGAGTTGTCCCATCCGCTCCGGTTGTCTTTATAAAATCGGAGATATCCCATGCCTGCGCTGTTGTTGAAAATGCATAAGAAGCCAATTCCGTATTCGCAGGAATCTTAACTGTCTGCTCGCCATTCTTATAAACAATCTCTTGACCCGAATACAACGCAAGTGTAGCACTACCTGTAATGGGGGTTCCCGTATCAGTAACTTTGTTTACTACAACATTCCCTGGATCCAGGCCGCCGCCGGCATAGGGGCTGTCTCCATCCGCCGATGCCTGCATGGGTACTGCAGCTTCTTCCGTCTCGGTCTCGGTTTCGGTTTCAGTCTCGGTCTCTGTTTCAGCTTCGGTCTCAGCCTCGGTCTCGGCCAGATTCGTCTCCTGCTCAACCTCTTCCGCAGCCTTCAGCACAGGCTCATCAGATTCCGCCTCTGTCTCGGTTTCAGTCTCCGTTTCGGTCTCACTGGACGGTTTCTTCTCCTCGTCTTCGCCGTACTCGGCCTTGACAGTCGCCTTGACGATCTTTCTGCCGGACGCAACGCTGACACTGCGTGCATAAGCGGCACCAACAAGTCTTCCATCGGTTGTGATGGATCCGTTCGGCACCATGTAAGTTCCGACAGCATGTTTGGATACGCCGACCCCTCCCGTGTAGGGCTTCAGCTGGTAATCACCATCCGTACCCTGGGCGATTGCCGTGACGGTTACGACGAACCGTCCGGCCTGCTCCGGAATCGTGTTCTTATCCACGGTCTGTCCGTCGGAAACCACATCGTAGTGCGGCAGGGAAACATGACCGGCATCCGGATTCGTGACAACATAGTTCACCACGACCATACGGCCTCCGCTGATATCGATCTGTCCGCCGCTGAGCACGGCACGCATCGGATCCTGCTCATCGTCTGCATTCGTCAGGACATTGCCTTCCGAGTCGGTGTAGACATTCACGACCGCCGCGTCCGATCCGCTCTGCGCATTCGCAAGCGAAACGCTGTATCCGGCAAGCTGGTCCAAAAGCTCTGTGCTGTTGGAGATGCTTTTGCCCTGCACCTTGCCGCTGACTGACTCTGCGACAGCCGCAAAGCTGCCGGCCTCGCCGATGGAAGATACCACCGAACCACGCGAAACCGCCGCGCCGTCATTCGCGCGGTTCTCTTCTGCGATCAGAGCAAATTCTTCCAGTTTTCCGGGCGCAGTGAATGAGAAGCCGGTTACTCCCAGGTTCTGGTCCAGGGAAATGTCGGCCCCGATCTCCTGCGCGGAATCTGTCCCTACATTATAGATATGTGTCTTGCACTGAAGCTGCGGCTTCAGGCCGAGGTCCATGCCCTCGGAACGTGTAAATGTAACCTTGGTTCCTTCCGGAAGCGGAAGAAGGTCTTCTCCATCATCCAGGCAGATGCTGTAGAACCGGCCGCCGGTGATGACTCTCTGCTTTCCGAGAATCGCCTTGTCTACCTTGGCGCGGTTCTCTTCTTCGTCCGCGTATTTCTCAAAGTCACAGATCAGAGAACCACTTTCAACGATGCCCTTGCCCTTCGGAAGCTTAACGGAAATGGTTCCCTTGGTAACCTTTGTCTCGAAGGTACGGCTCTTGCCTTCCTCTTCCGTCTCGTCGTCATCCTCGTCGTCTTCGTCGGCTTTTTTATCCTTCTCCGTCGACTTCTCGGTTGCTTTCTCCGTGGACTTCTCGGTTGCTTTCTCCGTGGGAGCTTCCGTCGCTGGCGGAGCGGCCTCTGTCGCAGGTGCCGGCGCTTCTGTTGCTGGCGGAGCGGCTTCTGTCGCTGGAGCCGGTGCTTCCGTCGCTGGCGGAGCAGCCTCTGTCGCAGGTGCCGGCGCTTCTGTCGCAGGCGCGGCAGTCTCAGGCTCCTCGGGAGGAGTGGTTTCCTCCTCTTCTTCCTCGGCAGGTTCTTCCTCCGGCGCCTCTTCTTCCAGGGTCTCGCCGGGCGTCTCTTCCGCAGACGCCAGGACCTCCGCCTCATCGCCGAATACCGGGCTGACAGCCGAAGTTCCCGTTGCACTCATCAGCGTCACTGCCAAAAGCAGTGCCGCCAGTTTGCGGGCTCTGATTTTCATGTGGTAAACCTCCCGAAAAATGTGAAACAGTCCATAGCAGGCTCTCTCCCCTCTGCTGTGAACTTCAACCCTTATTAATCCCATAGATAAGCAGCCAGTACTCCACTGACCATATATGTCGTATTATATGCTTCCCTTCCAAAAAAGTAAACAGCTAATACGGTTAAATCGTCAAAATCAGACGAAAAAACAGGCAGCAGCAGAAAACCTGCCCATTCCCGGGCAGGTTTTCTGCTTGATTTGCATCTTCTTTCTTATCGAATCTTCTTTTTCTTGATCTTGCATACAATGGCGGCATGCCTGTGTTTTTTGGTTTTCCTCACCAGGATATCCCCAACCTTCAGGTTTTCAGGTTTGATCTTTTTGCGGTGTGCCTTGTCCTTGAGAACGTCAAACACATCATAGGAGCGCTGCGGAGGTTCTTCTCCCCATTCCGCATATTCCGCCTTCTCTTCCTCGGCCTGCGCCGGATCGTCCAGATAAATCGGAGAAGCTACTATTCCGGCAGCGTTGCAGCAGACCTCCACAAACAGGAAGCAGTCGGTGTATACCTTTTTCTTAATGTTTTTGAGATTGTACTTTACCGCTTCCGCTGCCGTAGAAAGGCTCGGATCACCCTTTCCATATCCGATCTTGTTATTCTTGCAGCCCGCGATTGCCTGCTTCGCGATGGTCTTTGCCGCCTTTCTGCTCTTCGGTCTGGCAACATAAGACCAGCTGTTATAGTAGCCAAGCGGTTCCATACAGACTTCCTTCTTGGTCTGGTCTCCCGGCTTCGATCCTACGCTGTCCCAGCTGCCCTTGCCCCTCTCATCATTCTTCGCATGCGCAATGGTCACCGTATACTTATACTTCACCTTTTTCTTCTTCTTCGCATAAACCGGGCCGGCGGTACTGATCGCGATGACAGTTGAAAAAAGCATAATCATCGCCAGGAATACGCCTTTTCTGGCAGAGACTGCAGCGATTTGATTCCTGATCTTTTTCATATCCGGATCCTCCTTCCTGAATCTTCCTTGCTCTTGCTTTCCGTGCTGATGTTTCGGGATTCAAACGGTTACCTTGTGCTGATGTTTCTCTTTGTCTTGGTCCTGTAGATCGGATACTTCTTGTAATACTTCTTCTTGCTGATGCCAAACAGCCAGAAACTCTTCTTATTATGCCTGCCAAGGCTGACATCGTAGATCTTTCCGTCGTTCAGAACGACGTAACTGTGCCCGGTTACGCCATATTTTTTGGTATGCCATGTCCGGACAACAACATCCTGGTATCCCAGCGCATTCGCAAGATAAGCAAATGTAAACGCGTACAGATGGCAGTCTGCATACCTTCTTTTCAAAAGCGCTTCGACATACCACAGATCATAATCCTTATCCTTACTCCGATAATGGCTTACAAACCGGTACGGATATTTCTTTCTGAGATAATCATAGCACTTTTTCAGCTTGCTGCGTTTTGACTTATATCTCTTCTTACTGTTTAGTATGATCTTGTCCATGAAATCGGAAATCCGGACCATCACTTTCATTTTCCGGACAGCACGGTCTGTAGGCAGAGCTGCCTTTCCGTCAGCGCCGATTTTAATTCCGCTCCATGTGGTATTGGTCAGCATGTAGCCGTCTGAGCCTTCTCCGGAATGGAAGCAGTAATAATCCTTGCCGATCTTCCTCCAACTGACCTTCTGCACGCCTTTGCTGTCAAAGTAATACGTGCGTTTCCCGATCTTTCTGACTCCTGTCACCGGCTTGTTCTTGACATAATAGTAGCACTTATTCTGCTTCATGACCCAGCCTTTGGAGGCCGCATGTGCCGTCATTCCCAGAAGAAGCAGCATAAGAGCGCTCAAAAGCAGCAGTCGCAGCGCCTGTTTCCTTCTCATCCTTTTCCTCCCTGATGCCTGGAAATCAATGCCCACATCGCATCCGCCGAATTGAAGTTCTCCGGCTTGATCTCACCGGCAGACAGCCGGATGCCGTATGTTTCACTGATCTCGGAAACAATCGCCAGAATATCAAATGAATTCAGGATCTTATCGTCAACCAGCGCCTTTTCCGCGGTAAAGTCCACGTCCGGCCGAATGTCGTCAAGTATCTCCATCAGTTCTTCCATCGCGTCTTCCTCCTTGCCCTCATGTTTTTATTGTTTATGCTTTGCCGAGCTGCGTCGCAAGAACACCCGAAAATGCC
The DNA here is from genome assembly GCA_946401715.1 of uncultured Clostridia bacterium. Lineage (GTDB taxonomy): Bacteria > Bacillota > Clostridia > Lachnospirales > Lachnospiraceae > Porcincola. Next base: position 7,089 of record CAMIVF010000051.1, read on the forward strand.
CTGGCCGCGTCGATATTCATGTGTCCGTCCATGTCCGTAAACGCTGCCATGTCATGCGTAAACAGATTAAAATGCGCCTGGTCATTGAAGTTGACCCATGGCACCTGCATCTGCTCAAAGTATGCGCCAAGATACTCGAACAGCTCCTTGTAATCCTCTGAAAACTTCTGCAGGTTCTCCAGCGGAAGCGGTGTCGTCACCGCGGTAAAGTCGATCCCTTCCTCTTTGCAGAGCCTGATCAGATCCTTTAAGGCTTCCATGTTCTCCGGCACGATGGCTGAGACCGGCGCCGGTGTCAGGTCATCTGCCGTAAGGTTCGAGGTATCCACTGCATACCTTCCGATGAATCCGGATGCAAAGTATTCCTGCGATGCGGTCTTGAGACGTTCCGCGCTGTAATCCCTGTTCCACTTCACCGCGACCGTTTCCGCGATTTTGGGCAGTTCCACAGAAAGCGGGTATTCATACCACGGGAAGAACATCGTCCGGAAGTTGGTTTTTGACACAGAATGCCAGAAGTAGGAAAGCTTCGCCCTGCTCAGCGGAAATTCATGATAGAAGAGCAGATAATTGTTTCCCTCTTCCTTCTCCCGTACCAGATACCCCGGCGAGATCTCATAGATGATCCGCTTTGGCCTGTGCCCGGTCTCGATCATAAGCTTCAGCATATAGACGCAGTCCTGCGGATACTCCCCGCCCACACACAGATTATGACCGCTTCTTCCGGTGACCGACGCAGCCACATCCGGATCTATGTTGATCTTACCATGCGATGTCCCCATGTAGATGTCATCAAAAGTCTCTGTCGTCACCGCATGGATGTCATTTCTTATAAATGTGCAGGGATACAGCGCATAGTCCAGCGCAAACAGGATACATACCGCTGCCGCAAAAAGCACGGCCAGGAGGATCCGTTTCCTGCGCACAGGTCTTTGCGCAGTGCCGCGCCCTTCGGAAGAAGCAGAGGCTTCTTTGGCTGCGTTAAAACTGCGCATAGATAAACCCCCTCGGCGCTGCAGTGCACCCGAATAATCCGATCATCAGAAACAGGACAAAATACAGCCCAAACACAGCAGGAACCGGAAGACGCGCGGATATTGCCGCTCTCACATCTACCCCCTTCTCCTGCAGGATTCCCACAGTGACCATTACCACGCAGCCGACCGCGATCGTCAGCAGCGCCCATGGCACATATGCATACCCAAGACTGCCGGCAGGAATCTGGAAAAGCAGGGAGAGGTCAAAATGCGTGAAGGACTGCCTGATCATATAAAACGCCTGTGTCAGGGAATCAGACCGGTCAAAGAACCATCTCAGGTTGACGATGATAAATGTTCTGAAAACCGTGAACAGGTAATACCAGGTCTCCGTTCCCGAAATATGGAGCGCCTTCTTCATGCTGCGGTATCTTCCGCCCATCAGCTCACTGAAAGCGATGATTCCGCCATTCAAAAGACCATACACCACATACTTCCAGCTGGCGCCGTGCCAGATACCCACGAGAAGGAAAACGATCAGGTCCGCCACCGCGATCGGCACCACGCGGCCTTGCTTTCTCCCGAACTTCTTTCTGCACCAGCCGGAAAACCGCATCATCACGTCCGACAGGGAGAGTGGATAAAACACGTAATTCATCATCCATTCTCCAAGCGTAATGTGCCAGCGTTTCCAGAAGTCCGCCATGGACACCGCCAGATACGGCCTGCGGAAGTTCTCATCCAGCGTAATTCCGAACAGCGACGCGATTCCGATGACCACATCCATCGCGCCGGAAAAGTCCGCATACAGCTGAATCCCGTAGAACAGGAGCGCAATCAGGCCCAGTCCGCCGAAACGGTCCAGATCGCCCCAGATGGCGTCCGCGAAAACACCTGCCCAGTCCGCAATGATAATCTTTTTCGCGTATCCCCAGAGAATCCGCTCCAGTCCCCTGCTGAACTTCTGCCAGTCAAATGTATGCGGCGTAATCAGCTGCGGCATCAGCCTTTCAAAGTTCCCGATCGGTCCCTGCATCAGCTGCGGAAAAAACGACACGAAAAGCGCGTATTGAAACGGGTTCTTCTGTGCGCCGGTTTTCTTCCAGTACACATCCAGCAGATACCCGGATGACTGGAAGGTATAGAAGGAAATTCCCAATGGAAACAGAATCTCCAGTCCGAAAGAATACTTCGGAAAGAATCGGTTCCAGAGATCGATGGCAAAGCCTGAATACTTTACCACCCCGAGCATCCCGATATTCAGAATCAATCCGGCCGCGACCGCTCTCTTCTGTGCTTTCTCAGTGCCTTCCTGCTCCTGAAGATGACTGATCCACAGGCCGAACAACCAGGTGACACAGATCGAATACAGGATAAACAGAAAATAGCCCGCATTTCCCGACAGATAGTACAGAAAACTGAAGGCAAGCAAAACGATCCATTTCACCCTCGCAGGAACCAGATAATACAGGATCAGCGCTGCAAGGGTGAACAGCAAAAATGTATTGGATACCAGAGACATCGTCCGCTCCGCGTCAGAACATCAGCCCGTCATCCAGGCACTGCTCAGGTGCCGGCGCAGGGGCCGGTGCCTCCTGTGCCGGAGCTGACTGGCCGGAACCATCGTCTGCAGCAGCTTCCTCCTGGGACGGCGCCTTTCCGGTCCTGGCAAGGTAATCCGCGATCATACTGTCTTCGCCGGTCTGCGCGATATTCTTCTCCGCCTGGAGAGAATCTGTATCCGCGTCCAGGCTGAGGCTGTGAAAACTCACATACACAATCCCGGATTCTTCATCCGTTTTGACCGTCAGCGCGTCAGCGTCTCCAAACGGAAGGGTATGAAGCACCGCCTCTGTGTCATCTGTGAAGGTCAGTCTGATATCATAGACCGGCGGAACGAAATTGATCATCTCAGCCGGTTTGCACCACAGGGTTCCCTGCTCCTGATCCTTCATTGTCACATTCTCCGGAAGAAGGTTATCGGAGTATTCTTCATAGGCAGCGCGAAGCGCAATCTCCCCGATCTCCTTCCCGCTCTCATTGATCAGCGTGACCTCATAATCCTCGTCGCTGTCCTTCTGTCCGATGCTGATCGCCTCAGTCTTGGCCGCATCCGCTTTTTCCGTCTCTTCTGCCGCAGCCGGAAGCATCATGCCTGCCGCAAGAAGCGCAGTCATAAAGCCGGCCTGAAGGATTTTCATCATGCTGTTCTTTTTCATATTTCATTCTCCATCCTGATATCATTCACTCGCCATATACCGATTCCGGAAGGCTGTTTACTTTTTATACATATATGTGCCCGGGGTCCCGTACTTGAACATAAACCCGCAGTCCTTGCCCAGCGTCTTCATGCCGGATCTCGTCCTGACCGTCTTTCCTCTGTAGGAGCGGTTGAAGTCCGGGTCAAAATAGTACGTCTTCTTCTTGATCTTGATCGTCACCCAGGTATGGTTCTTCAGGTTATTGATGCTTCCGCTCGGCACATGCCCCTGAACCACCTTCGGGGAATAGCCGAGTACTTTGGCCATCCAGTAAAAGGTGTACGCTGCGGTATTGCAGTCTCCCATGCGGTTTTTGAACCCGTACTTTCCGTAGTACTCTGCCGCTTTCTTTCCCTTCAGCTTTCTGGTGTTGCCACGATATTTCAGTTTCGCGCTCCACCGGAACGCTTTCTTCAGGTTCTTTTTTGACTTCTTCCCGCCGGCCTTCTGCGCCACAAGACGCTTCGCCGCCATCTGCTCCAGACCGGAAAGCTTTGTGGCATTTCCCTTCTTGTCGATGGTGTAGTAGCAGGTCTTCCCGGCCACCTTGATCTTGTACGCAGGTACGCTTTTCACCAGCTTGCCCGCCTTCGTATAGATGCTGGTCTTTCCGCCTTCCGTAACAACACCGGTCTTCTTCACAGCCGTGCTGTCTTTTCCCGTATCCGCGGCGGAAGCCGTCATCGTCAGGATCATCGTCATCAGCAGCACTGCCGCCAGGCCAGCGCGCCATCCAGTTTTTCTCTTCATTCTTTTGTCCTCATGCCTTCTTGTTTCTTATCTGCTGCAGCCAGACAGCCCGCTTCCATTCGACAGATGTTACATAGTCTCCTTTGGAAAAACTGTATCAAATCCATACATCTTCGTACGGTCATTCTGTTTCAGCTGAACATCCAAATTCTTATATCTCAGTATCACGTCCGTGAAGGTATCCGTTTCATTCCAGGGATCACAGCTTTGGGGCGATCCTTTTACTGAAAGCGGCTTGCCAAAAATATCCGTAACGGTTCTATAAATCGTCTTGTCCA
>CAMIVF010000052.1 GCA_946401715.1 uncultured Clostridia bacterium
CGTTTTTGTAAACCTCTTCATCCAGCTTCCCTCCTGTGGCAAAATGCTCCTCCATCAATCAACAATCGGCTTTCAGCACGGCAAAGCATTATGTGCTTTCAAGTATGCTGCCTGCACTTTTGCAAGATCGGAATATGGCAACTGTCACTTCTGCATTACAAAATATCGAAGCTATCTTACTTCCCTCTCCACTGCATTGTCAAACAATTCTCTGCCTCCTTACAGAGCTTTTTCTCCCTTTGCCGGGGTATGCGGTTCGTCTCTTTCCTCCCGCAATTTCTTACCCGATGATGTGTGTATCGCGCAAAAAGCACCGGAGCCTCCTGCAAGGCTCCGGTTCAAAATGACGTATCTTTATTCCTGATTGCAACTTTGATAGATAATGAATTTACTCAGATCGGATCAGTCCTGGACGTACGGCATCAGGGCCACGTGGCGGGCTCTCTTGATCGCAACGGTCAGAGCTCTCTGATGCTTTGCGCAGTTGCCGGTGATGCGGCGCGGAAGGATCTTGCCTCTCTCGGAGACATACTTCTTCAGCTTCGCGGTATCCTTGTAATCGATCTCATTGTTCTCCTTGCCGCAGAACACGCAGACCTTCTTGCGCCTGTGCATGGGTCTGCTGCTGCGTCTCGGAGCATCGCTCTTATTAAACGCCATTTGAATCCTCCTCATAGAAACGCCAGTTTATATCTGACATAGTACGGTCGAAGGGATCACTTGAACGGAAGTTCCTGATCGATCCCCTCCGGGATGTTGATAAATCCGTCATCTCCCGTCCCTGTTACCGGCGCAGGTGCTGCCTGCTCGGGAATCGGAGCAGGTGCCGGTGCCGAATAGGATGCAGCCTGGGAATCGGCAAAGGAAGCTCCCTGCGCGCCCGCCTGATAGCGGTCTGCAGATGCCTTGCTCTCCGCAAATTCCTGGTCTTCTACGACAACATCTGTCGTGTAGACAGTCTGTCCGTCCCTGTTCGTGTACTTTCCGGTCTGAATCCTTCCGGTGACAACGACCTTCGTCCCCTTGCGCAGATACTGCTCCGCAAACTGGGCACTTCTCCCAAACGCGACACAGCCGATAAAGTCTGCTGTCTGCGCATTCGGATCATTGTTGTCACGGCGGACCCTGCGGTCAACCGCCAGTGTGTATCTGGCAAATGCCTGCTGCTGGTCCCCGCTTCCGGCGGAGTATCTCACGTCCGGATCACGGGTCAGACGACCCATTAAGATGACTTTATTCATAATTTATTCTCCTTATTTACGCGTCCTGTCTTACGCATAAATACCGAAGCACTCCGTCCATGATACGAAGTCTTCCCTCAATCTGGGCAGGAGTTCCCGGCTCAGACTCGAAGTGGATGAAATAGTAGAAGCCTTCATGCATCTTCTCTATCTCATAGGCAAGTCTCTTCTTGCCCCAGTCATCGACATCCGTGACAGTGCCTTCAAATCTCGTGATCAGATCCTTCACGCGATCAACAAGCTCCGCCCTGGCGTCGTCTTCGAGTTTAGCGCTGACAACTACGCACAGTTCGTATTTGTTCATGCTGCTTGCACCTCCTTATGGTCTCTGGCCCACCCTTGCAGTCGGATGAGCAAGGAAAAATGATACATCACAAGGTCGCATTATACCGTACCGTTTTCATGAAATCAAGGGTGCAATCTGCCTATTTTTTCGTCTGGTACCCCTGCTCTTTAGAAGGTACTAAATCATGTGTGATGCTGTCAGGTCCGTCTCCGGGGGCTTCCTGCTCCATACGCTGTCCCGGATATAGCCCGTAACGAACGTCATGATACTCCACGCGGCAAAAGACCGATATGAGAATCAGCCGGCCGCCGGGTGAACCGCTATCTGCGAGAAGACCTCTCCGATCGGATCTGTGATCACCAGGTCCGCTCCGGCATCGCGCGCCGTCGCTCCCTTGTTGATCAGCACCAGCTTCCTGCCGCGGAAATAATCGATCAGTCCTGCCGCCGGGTACACGACCAGGCTTGTCCCGCCGATGATCAGCACGTCCGCGTTGCTGATGTAAGAGATGGACTTGCTCATAATACGGTTGTCCAGCCCTTCCTCATACAGCACAACATCCGGCTTGACGGTTCCCCCGCACTTTTCACACTTCGGAACGCCAGCCGCATTCTTGATATAAGCGGCGTCATAGAATTCACCGCACCTGGTGCAGTAGTTGCGCAGCACCGATCCATGCAGCTCCAGCACCTCTTTGCTTCCGGCCTTCTGATGCAGACCGTCGATGTTCTGTGTAACAACCGCTTTCACCCTTCCCGCCTGCTCCAGGCTGGCAAGCTTCAGGTGCGCCTCGTTCGGCTGCGCGTCCAGCGCCAGCATCTTGTCCTTGTAGAAACGGTAGAATTCCTCCGGTTTGCTCACAAAGAAGGAATGGCTGATAATCGTTTCCGGCGGATACTTGTATTTCATATGATAGAGCCCGTCCTGGCTCCTGAAATCCGGTATGCCGCTCTCTGTCGAGACACCTGCGCCGCCAAAGAAAACGATGTTGTCACTCCCGTCTATGATCTCCTGCAGCTGTTTGATTTTCTCCATATTCATAATGACTGGCTCCTTTCGTGATTTGTATTTATTCAGCACCTCTCTGAAATTGTCATAAATCCAGATCGGCAAGTTTGCTTGCCGGGCGGATTTTGGCAATTTCAGGGGGCGGACAGGAGGCGGAGCCGCTCTGACCGCCCACAGCGAAGAACACGCAGTGTTCTGAGCAATGGGGTGCTGAATAGTTACCGTGATTTTGACCGAAATATCCAACCTGCAAGTCCCATAATCTTTCTGTTGCCTCTCATGCAGATTCCTGCAAGCATGACCTGCACATCCGGCTTTATCGTGCACAAAAGGCCGTCCCACACTGTGAGACGGCCCCGGTCAAGCTCTATGCCGCTAAGTATACCTGCGTCAGAACGCCCTGAAGAATCCGCCGCGTCGCGTCATTTCCCGTACAGGTTGACAGCGTCACGATGCGGTCGTCCGTTGTAACCTGAACGTCTCCGCATTTGATCTCGCTCGATGCAATCGACTTTTCAATATACTTCTTGAAATCTTCCTTCGAAAAACGGGTGATATACGGATCTCCGATCTTATTCACAACAGAACTGGAAAAGATCCGGTACTGAAAGATGAAGTCCTTCGTAAAGATCCAGAAGTATGGATTCTTGTCGAAGGTCGCCTGCTCGCTGAACTTCTTCAGCTGGCCAAACATCGACCCGTTCTTCATGTTGTGCCCGTAGAGGATCGTGTTCTGATCCGTAAAGAACGGGGAATTGGTGCAGTTTTCAAAGATGCAGCCCGCGAAATTATCCACCTTCTTGAAGGTCCGGTGCAGGTAATACTCGTTGTCCTTCGCCTGCGTGACCGGATAGGAGATATTGACTGCGCCCACGCGGATCCAGCCGATCACGTCCGGATTGATACTCTGAAGCTCGGCAAAATCCACCGGGTTCTTCAGCTTCGGCAGCGCCTTCGGCTTGCCATTCTCAACCGTTTCCTCCCGGTAGGCTCCGTCCAGAACCTCCGTCCGCTTCGCAGGATCGTCCAGCACAGCGACATCCGCCAGAGCCTCGCTTTCAAGCGCACCCTCTGTCTCGCCTGAAGCAGCCTCTTCCTGCGCAGCCGGACTGTCCGTCTGCGGCACTGCCGCCGGCGTGGGCTTCATATATTCCTCATTCAGATCACTGTACTCATCGCTCCCCTGCTTATAGGCCATGTAGTAACTGAACAGCCTCCAGCCGGAATAAGCGAAGACACCGACCGCCACTACGAGCAGCAGTGTAATCAGAAAGGTTCCGGCCGCGCCTCCGGCGCGGCTACTCAGATGTCCGGATGTGGAAGAACGCTGTCTTCTGGCCATAGTCACTCCCCTGTATACTTCTGTATGCTCCTGTCTGTACCTGCTTCGTCAGATCAGGCTTCCGACCGTTCTCGGATACGGCAGCACGTCCCTGATATTGCTTACGCCCGTCAGGTACATGACCAGACGCTCAAATCCAAGTCCGAAGCCCGCGTGACGCGTCGTACCATACTTGCGGATGTCAAGATAATACTTATACTCGTCCTCGTTCATGCCCAGCTCATCGATTCTTGCCTTCAGCACGTCGAATCGTTCCTCCCTCTGGGAACCGCCGATGATCTCACCGATCCCCGGCACCAGGCAGTCCGCCGCCGCGACAGTCTTGCCGTCATCGTTCAGCTTCATGTAGAACGCCTTGATCTCACGCGGATAATCCGTGACAAAGACCGGACGCTTGAAGATCTGTTCCGTCAGGTAACGCTCATGCTCCGTCTGCAGGTCACAGCCCCAGCTGACCTTGTAGTCAAACTTGTCATTGTTCTCTTCCAGCAGCTTCACCGCTTCCGTATAGGTCACACGCCCAAACTCGGAATTCATCACGTGGTTCAGACGGTCCAGCAGACCCTTATCCACAAACCGGTTGAAGAAATCCATCTCCGCCGGTGCATGCTCCAGCACATACCGGAAGATAAACTTCAGCATATCTTCCGCCAGATCCATGTCATCCTCCAGATCCGCAAACGCGATCTCCGGCTCAATCATCCAGAATTCGGCAGCATGACGCGTCGTGTTCGAATTCTCCGCCCGGAAAGTCGGCCCAAACGTATAGACATTCCGGAACGCCTGGGCAAACGGCTCCACATCAAGCTGGCCGGATACCGTCAGATGCGTAGACTGTCCGAAGAAATCCTGGGAGAAATCAATCCCGCCGTCCTCCGTCCGCGGCAGATCCTCCAGATCCAGCGTTGTCGCACGGAACATCTCACCGGCGCCCTCCGCATCCGTACCGGTGATAATCGGCGTATGAATGTAGACGAAATCTCTCTCCTGGAAGAACTTGTGAATCGCATAAGCCGCAAGGGAACGCACCCGGAACGTCGCCTGGAACAGATTCGTCCTGGGTCTCAGATGCGGCATGGTTCTCAGAAACTCCACCGTATGGCGCTTCTTCTGCATCGGATAATCCGGCGTAGACTCCCCCTCCAGCTCCACCTTCGAGGCCTGGATCTCAAACGGCTGCTTCGCCTCAGGCGTCTTCACCAGCTCTCCGGTCACAATCACCGCACAGCCGACGTTAAACCTGCAGATCTGATCATAATTCTCCAGCCGCTCCGTGGTAAACACCACCTGCAGCGTCTCGAAATATGTCCCGTCATGCAGTACCAGAAAACCCAGCGACTTCATATCACGGATCGAACGGACCCAGCCCCCGACCGTAATCACCTGGCCCTCATACGCACCCGGGTTCTTATACAATTCCTTCACAGTAACGAATTTCGTGTCCATCGCTTTTCTGTCTCCTTCTCTTTTAATGAGACTATAGTATATCAGGTCTTTCTCACTTCTGCCACATCAAACCGGAAGTGGGGCAAGCACCCGGTTCAGGACGCCCCTGTCCTGACACTCACCTATGGTGCCGGGAAGCGATTCCGGAGGGCAGCCTATGCAAACAATAGGGAGCCGACCGAACTTTGCGAATTGCTGCCAGCGCGGAGGCGACCACGCTTCTATAGGAGCCGGGAGCGCTGGCAGTGCAACTGATGCAAAGCGAGGGTAGGCGACCGTGTTTGCAGGCTGCCCTCCGGATCGGCTGACCGGCTCTGCATATAGAATCTCAGGACAGGGGGCGTCCTGACACCGGGCGCTCACCCTGCGGCAGACTCCGTAAAGCTGTAAAACTCATTCCCCGCAATGGCAAACAGATCCGTCGAATCCTGAATTCCATAGTAATACCACTCCTCTTCACCCGGATTCAGCAGATGCGTGTTGAACTCATCATAGCCAACGATGCACTTGATCCCTTCCTTCGTCACTGCCACCACCGGACGGTCGTGGGAGACAAAGTAGAGCACCTCGTCCAGCGTGCAGCCGGTCAGGTCAATCACCTGCTTCCCGATTCCGGCTTCCAGCTCGCCGGTATCAATCGTTCCGGTCCGCATGACGGCAGGAACGTCCTTCAGCTCTATGTCATACTGCGGCTTCTTGTCGCCGCGGACCCAGACATAGTTCTGGTTATAATCCACCACAACGCCAAACAGCTCGTCCGCCTTCACGATCGCATCATTGGCATAAGTGCACAGCGCATCCAGGCCTCCGGACGCATAGACAAAGTACAGCTGCTCCGGTTCCGGATTCAGCGGCATGGCGAAGGAACGCTGGCTTCCGGTCATCGTCTTGCTCGATCCTACCGCGGACTCTCCCTGCTCAAGCGCACCGCCGACGCGCAGAAGAACAATCGTCTGCCTCCGCTCGGTCTCTTTTGTCGCAAGGCCCAGGCTGACGTCCCCTGTCGTATCGGAGGAGACGATCTGGTCCGGCGACGCACTCTGAAACAGCGTTCCGTTCCAGGCAACCCGTTCCAGATTCAGCAGGTTATCCGACTGGTCAACGCCTGTGACATAGATCCCGCTTGGCTCATAAACCTTCACGACATTCCCGCTGCCGTCCTCAAACGTCAGACGGTACATGGGGAAGATTGCATTTCCGCCATGCTCTGCCTTCACGTCCACGCCTCTCGCGGTTCCGTAGACCAGGTCCTCCTTCATAAATGTGAGAGGACGCAGGTATTCGCCTTCCGGCGCAGTAATCTCATGCACCGTTCCGCTTTCGAAGTCAATCTTCTCAATCGTGGACGACGCATACATCTTTCCTTCTTTCAGCCAGGCAAAGTACCTCCCGCTCCCGGATCCCTGGTAGCAGTCGTTGTTGATTCCTTCCGCATAAACCTCCACGTCGCCGGCGGACAGTGCGATCCTGTACAGAACACCGTCCAGCATGGTCCATACCGTGCCCAGGTCTGCCGTCAGGTAGATGCAGTCCATCATATCCCGCTGGATGCGTTCGGTATTCTCGGCACTCTCCAGGAAGCACAGCTCGCGTACCAGTGCGCTGCCGGCGTCATAGCGGTATACGCCGATTCCATTGCCGCCCTCGTGCGGACCGCGGTTCATGTAACCGCCCACACAGAAAATGACATCTCCCTGCTGGCTGACATGCAGCACGCGAATGGTATTCTCCGGATAGAAGTCCCGCTCGTCCATGTTTTCCTGCTGGGGGAATCCGAAGATACGGGTGAACACGTCCGTATCCCTGCGGTAAGTCCACAGAACATTCTGCTGGACAAATGCAACGACGCGGTTTTTCTCATCCGGCATATAGGCAACGTCCTTCTGTGTGACGCCCAGGATGATGCCGGTCTCATCAATCACCTCATTGGAGTCCGGATTGAATACCTGGTCGGTCGTCCGGTCAAAATTCAGCAGGAAGACACGGCTGTCGGTAAAGCGAAGCCGGTAATACTCATGCACGTCGTAGATCTCCGTGCTCCCGTTTTCGGCGGAAGCAGAGATCCGGTAGTCCAGTGTCATGGTGGCGGTATTTTCATTGATCTCCGTCAGACGGGGCGTCGGCTTATAGTAGATCTGCGGATTCAGCTTCGCCCATGTCAGCTGGTTCACGCTGTCATGGATGTCCATGTGCGCAAGGGTTCCCTCCGCGTCCGTGGTCTCATCCGGCTCCACCGCAGCACCGATCATGTCAAGGTCGGTCTTGTTGATGCATTTGTCCCAGAAGCCGGCTGCAAAATTCAGGTAATCAGCGGTATGCAGGCCGTCTGCCAGAAGCACATGGGTATAATAGTAAATCCCGCGCCCGCCGGTCGTAACAAGAAGCTTCAGGACATATTCCTGATTCATCAGCATCTTGTTTCCAAGCTGCAGCGTCGACGTGACATAGTCCCCGTCTGTCTCAAGGCGCACCACCTTGGTGTTTTCCAGGGACTGGGTACCGTCGATGGTCACAACCTCGTAAGATACCGAGTCGACGGCTGCGCCGAAATTCTGTATGCGGATCGAAACCTCTCTTGTTTCGGTGAGGGGTGTGATGGAGTACCGCATCTGCGAGACGTCCATCTCGTGACTGTAGCCGTGCAGGCAGTTAAAGCTGATCCCGCCCTGCTGCATATAGACAAGCGGAAATGTAGAATCCGACATGACGGAAGCCATGTCGGGCGTCGAACGGTTCAAATACCGGCTGGCCGCCAGCACCGCGATCAAATAGACCGCGACAAAGACGATAACCCGGACGACTATATTCCGAAAGAGTCTGAACTGCTCACTCAAGTGTCTTGCATTCCTTTCTTATGTCCTGATCCTACAGCCACTGGATTGTTATGACCCTGAATTCGTCATCTGTCGCATAGCGGTTGTTCCAGGTGCTGACGCCATACTGCTCCATCAGATACTGGTCCGCGTCATAGTAAAGCTTGTTCGTAAACAGCTCCACCTTCGCCCTTTCGTAGGCGTCCTGCGTCCCGAACTTCATGACGATCACAGACTCGCCGTTTCTGACAGACTCCATCATCGCATTGTATATGACGTCCGTATCCCAGTTCTCATAGTACATACCGTTAATCCGGTAATAATTGTAGCTGTCGTCCGTACACGGCGGAAGCGTGACAGCGGTTTCCGGCGTGTGAGTCGTGAGAATCTCACTGTCCGTGCAGCACAGATAATTGTAATTCATAACCGTGATGCCCGTCCCGTCTTCCATGGCGCCTGCGAAGACCGGGTCACCCCAGGTGACGTCGACCTGATAATAATTACCGTCGATCCGGACAATATTCCACGCGTGGTCCCCGCCCAGGTTGATCTTTCCCGTCACATAGGTACAGAAATAGCCCATCCTGTGGCAGATGTACTGAAATGCTTTCGCGTACCCTGCGCAGACGGACTGGTGGTTGAGCAGCGCGCTCTGCACACACTGGTTGTCCGGAGCCTGGGCATTGTATTCCACCGTATTGATGAGATACTCGTAAACCGATTTGATCCGGCCGTAATCCGACCAGGTCTCATCTGTCTGGCGAATGCACGCGTCAGCCGCCGCCTCCAGCATGCCTCGGGTCGTTGCACGCTCGTTCGGCGGGACCGTAGACTCGATCGTGTAGCCGGCCACCAGGCCCGTGACAGCATTTGACTGCACCTGCGCGCTCGAACCGATCCAGAACAGCTCGGGATGATCCGCCAGCACTGAGTAGTATGCGATCCAGAAATCGTCCACACTCACTTCGGCATAGATCTCCGCTTCATCCTGCCCGGCCGACAGCCGTGAATACAGCTCCCTGTAGATCTCATTGTATTTTGACGGCAGGTTGTTGAAGTAATACTCCTCCACCCCTCCGTTGTCCCACTCGGTATCCCCTTCGTGGTAATAATTGTTTTCAATCAGGCCTGACCGCACCGCCATCTGTTTCACCACCGTCCGCGGGACGAAGGCAAACAGAATCCCGGCGATCAGCGCGATGGAAAACAGAATTGCAAGTGTTCTTTTCACCATATGTTTAGCCGGTCATTCTCCATCAGCGATCCCATTTGTCGCACAGGCGGTTGATCTCCTCGGTAAAGCGGTTCAGATCCTTGTTCGTTCCGCCCTGGTTGTGCCTGATCACCGTCATCAGGCGATTGCCCGCCGCAACCAGTCTCGTGTAAATCGCGGCCCCCTTCTTGTTCCTGGAGGAAACCGGTCCGGCCGCACCGCGGTCTGAGCCCTTCCTGCGCACGGCTCCGCCGCCATCCATCTTCGCCGCGGCAATTCCCTCTCTGATCTCTTTCTCAATCGGAATGGGCTCTGCTTCCACTTCAAATGTGCCGGATGCCAGGTCAAACACCGTGCCGGAGAACGGCGCGCAGGCATGCAGCCCGAGTTCATTGACCAGGCGGTCACGGAACAGCTCGGTCACCTTGTCTTCGCCGTGCGTGACAAAAACCATATCCGGTTTCTTCTCATCAAAAGCACTGATCCACTCCATCAGGCCATGATTGTCTGCGTGCCCGGAAATACCCGGCAGCTGGCAGATCTCAGCCCGTACCTCGATCTCCTCGCCAAACAGCTTGATGCTCTCTGCGCCGTCGATAATCGAACGCCCGGGGGTTCCCACTGCCTGGTAGCCGACAAAGAGAATCGTGCTCTCTTCCTTCCAGAGGTTGTGCTTCAGGTGATGCTTCACACGTCCGGCATCGCACATGCCGCTTGCGGAGATAATGATCTTCGGATTCGGGTCATCGTTGATCGCCCTGGATTCCTCGGAACTGACCGCTGTCTTCAGGCCGGCAAAACCGATGGGATTGACGCCTTCCGCCAGCAGCTGCTTCGCCTGCTCGTCAAAGTCGCTGTACATCCGCTCCATGAAGATGTTCGTCGCCTCGATGGCCAGCGGTGAGTCCACATATACCTGGAAATTGTCATGCCCGCAGATCATGTCCTGCTGCTTGATCTCCCGGATAAAGTAGAGCATCTCCTGCGTGCGTCCGACCGCGAACGAAGGGATCACGACATTGCCGCCTCTGTCGAAGGTCCGCTGGATCACGTCTGCAAGTGCCCCTGTATAGTCCCCGTACTCCGGCTTCTCATGCTCTCTGTCGCCGTAGGTGGACTCCATGATGACATAGTCAGCGGCATGCAGGTACTTCGGATCCGAGATCAGCGGCTGGTTCTTGTTGCCGATATCACCCGAAAAGACGACCGTCTTTGTGACGTCCCCTTCCGTGATCGTCAGTTCGATGGAACTCGATCCGAGCAGATGGCCCGCGTCAATGAACCTGATCTGTACCCCATCCGCGATATACTTCGCGGTATCATAATCAACGGACACAAAGCACGAAATCGCGCCTTCCGCGTCCTGCTGGCTGTAAAGCGGCTCCACCAGATCTTTGCCCGCACGCTCCGCCTTCCGGTTCTTCCATTCTGCTTCAAATTCCTGTATATGCGCGGAATCAAGAAGCATGATCCGGCACAGAGCAGCCGTCCCGCCGGTCGCAAAGATCTGTCCGCGGAATCCATGCTTATACAGAAGCGGCAGAAGGCCCGAGTGGTCTATGTGCGCATGGGTCAGAAGCACCATGTCGATGTCTCCTGCGGAGACAGGAATCGGTTTGTTTTCATAAAGATCCGGGCCCTGTTCCATACCGCAGTCGATCAGAAACTTCTTCCCGCCGGCTTCCAGGTAATAACAGCTTCCGGTCACTTCATGCGTCGCACCTAAAAATGTTAATTTCATGCTTCCCTTCCTTTCTTAGAATTCATGTAATTAACATATTTTAACAAATTTTTACCGTGATGTATATCGGGGAATTATAGTATACTGGTCCTGACCGGAGGAGAACATAATGAATCCATATGCAAGAGGAAATTCCATTCTCAGCGAGGGAATGTCCGTATGGCTTGCCGTGCTGGCAGTCTGCGGTATTGT
>CAMIVF010000053.1 GCA_946401715.1 uncultured Clostridia bacterium
ATATTCCTTCAGATCAAGCCACATCATATAGGTTCCCTGCGGCATCGCTGTGCGGACGCCTTTGAGCTCGCTGTCGATGAAATCCACAGCGAACTGAGCATTTTGCTGCAGGGTCTGCATCAGACCGTCCAGCCAGTCGCGGCCGATCGGGGAATACCCGCCGATCAGAGCATGCATGGACAGTACATTCATCTCATTGTAGTTGGTGGAGGACCCTTCTCTGGTCACCAGCTCCCGCAGGTCATCGTTGTAGATGATGTGATAGCTCCCGATCAGGCCTGCGATATTGAACGTCTTGCTCGGCGCGTACGCAGCCAGCACATGCTGCTTTGCATAGGGGCTGACGTCCTGAAGCGGTGTGTGCGTATACCCGGGGAAAACCAGGTCTGCCCAGATCTCATCACTGATGACTGTCACGCGGTAAGATTCCAGAAGCGCCATCATCTCTTCCAGTTCGCTTCTCTCCCATACCCTTCCTGACGGATTCTGCGGAGAGCAGAAGATCATAACACGGATGTGATTCTCCTCGATCTTTCTCGCCATGTCTTCCAGATCCATGCGCCAGATGCCCTGCTCGTCCAGTTTCAGCGGACTGTAGACACAGTACCGGCCCTGCCGGAGCGTATCACTGCGAAAGCCGACATAATTCGGGCTGTGCAGGAGAATGCTGTCTCCAGGCCTGGTCAGGGAGCGCACGGCACTGGTGATAAAGCCATGAACGCCGTTCTCGTAGCCGATGTGTTCCGGCCTTAATCCAGCGTGCGGGCAATTCTTCTCTGCACTCCGTTCCGGCTCTGAGCCATCTTCTTCCTCTGCGAAGCCAGAGCCGGAAAACGCAGTTCCCCTGACCTTCTGCTGTCTCCACCTGATGATGGCGTCATAATACGCATCTGCCGGGAAGAAATAGCCAAATGCCGGGTGATGCGCCCTCCTGATGATTGCCTCAGTCACACCGGGGCAGGTGGGAAAGTTCATATCCGCAACCCACATCGGGATAAAGTCGAACCCTTCTTCCGGCGGCTGGGGCTCCGAGCCCCATCTGCTGCTTCCGACGCCGTCCAGCGCATAGGCATCAAAGCCGCGCCGGTCTAAGATGGATGTAAAATCAAACGTAGACATAGGATCCTGCCCCGCTCTCTGATCTGAATCGATCCCTCCTGCTGCAGCGCTCAGACGCTGCCATCCGGATCAAAACAATATTCCGGCCTGACATCTGTCAGACGACTATTTCAGTTTCTCATATACCTCAAAGCAGTCAAATGTCGCGAAGTAGTCCTTCGGCTCCTGCGCACGCCGGATCAGCTGCACGCTGCCGTCCTCCTTCTTCAGAAGCTCCGCGCTCCACAGCCTGCCGTTGTAATTGTAACCCATGGAGAATCCGTGGGCTCCGGTGTCATGAATCACCAGGTAATCTCCCAGATCAATCTTCGGCAGTTTCCGGTCAATCGCGAACTTATCGTTGTTCTCGCACAAAGAACCGACCACATCGTACACCTGGTCACACAGAGCGTCTTCCTTCCCCAGCACGGTCACGTGATGGTACGCGCCGTACATGGCCGGGCGCATAAGGTTCGCCGCGCAGGCGTCCACGCCGATATACTCTTTATAGATATGCTTTTCATTGATCGCCTTCGTGACAAGACAGCCGTACGGGCCCATCATATAGCGGCCCATCTCTGTGAAGATCTTCACGTCTCCCATTCCGTGCGGCACGAGAATGTGATCATACACCTTATGCACGCCTGCTCCGATCTTCCCGATATCAGCGCCTGTTTCTTCCGGACGGTAGGGTATGCCGACGCCTCCGGACAGGTTGATAAATGAAATATGCGCGCCGGTCTCTTCCTTCAGCCGCACGGCCAGCTCAAACAGTGTGGCTGCCAGCGTCGGATAATAATCATTTCCGACGGTGTTGGAAACCAGGAAGGCATGTATGCCAAAGTGCTCTACGCCTTTTTCCTTCATGATCCGGAACGCGTCGAAGACCTGCTCCTCGGTCATGCCGTACTTGGAGTCGCCGGGGTTGTCCATGATCCCGTTGGACAGCTTATAGAAGCCGCCCGGGTTGAACCGGCAGCTCATCGTCTTCGGCAGCTGCCCAAGTTCCCGCTCCACGATGTCAATGTGCGTGATATCGTCCAGATTGATGATAGCATCAAGCTGGCCTGCCTTGCGGTACTCTTCCGGCGGAGTATCGTTGGACGAGAACATGATCTGATCCCCCGCCGCGCCGATCGCCTCAGACAGTTGAAGTTCTGTCATGGAGGAACAGTCGAAGCCGCACCCCTCCTCCTTCAGAATCTGCATCAGGAACGGGTTCGGGGTTGCCTTGACGGCAAAGTACTCGCGAAAGCCCGGATTCCAGGAAAACGCTTCATACACACGTCTGGCGTTCTCACGGATCCCCTTTTCATCGTAGAGATGGAACGGAGTGGGATATGTCTTCGTGATTTCATTTACTTCATTCAGGGTTACAAAGGGCTGTTTCATGATTCTCTCCTTCCCTTTCCTGCATTAAGACTTCGGCTCCAGAAAGACCGGATCAACCCGGTTCTTCTTGTCAATCAGATGGTTGTATTCCAGAATATTGTAATCGTTGATCAGGCTGCTGTACGTTTCGTCCTCGTCTCTCTCCGCCCAGCTGTGGTAATTGCCTTCCCTGTCGCACCAGGCGACTGCCGAAAGCGCAGGGATCTGCTTCTGCTGGTTCCTGGAAAACTTCTGGTAATCACTCATCGGAAGGCCGGCTTCCTCCAGAAGGATCGAGCTGAGGTAATTCACGCTGGTCTGACCGATGGCATCATTCTTCTCAATCCCGAAATTGTTCCAGATGACAAAAGGAACCTGATAATGCCTCTGCACATCATCCAGAGATTCCTCCGATGCGTTGGCCGCTCCGCTGTTGTCAGAGGCTGTCACGAATCTGTCATTACCGACCAGATCGTCGATCACGTCTGTGACATAATCGTTCGGCTCGTGATCTCCGAACATCACAATCAGCGTTGGTTCCGTAACATTCTTCTCGAAGTAATCAATCAGCTCCGCAAATGCGCTGTCGGAATACTTGATCAGGGTCAGGTACCGCTCCGCTGTCACCACCGGTCCGGACTGGGAAGGAGCGTCGGTCAGTATGACTTCCTCAGAAAAACCGTTGTCAGTACTCTTCGGCGAGAAGCCGGAATGGTTCTGCATGGTCACCAGGAACTGGAACTGGGGCCGGCCCTCCTCCTTGTCCTCAAACAGCTGGATGACCTTGTCATACGCACCCTTGTCACTGATGTAATTGCGCAGCTTATCCGCTCCCTGGAAGGCGTTCTGGTCAAGGAAGGTATCAAATCCCATCAGAGGGTAGACACGATTTCTCTCCCAGCCGCTTCCCTGATAAGGATGCATGCCGATGGTCTCGTAGCCGAACTGCTTCAGGTAGGTGGCAATCGTCGGTACTTCCCCGTTGATGTACTGCTGGAAGACCACGCTGCCCGGCGGCAGGAATGCCATGGTATCCCCGCTGAGGAACTCATATTCGGTATTGGCCGTGTTGCCGCCCTTCACCGACACCAGAAGGTGTCCGGAGGTGTAATCCTCCATCAGCGCGCGGAAATTCGGCATATAATCTTCATTTGTATTGAAGTCCCCGAGTACGGACAGATCCGAGAAAGCTTCATTCATGATGACGATGATGTTCGGCGTCTGAACAGACACGGCTGCCTCTTCCTCCGGCTCATACGCTTTGTCCGCGGTTTCCGCGATCTTCCCGACTTCTTCCACACTGTACCCGCCGGGTTTGTCGATATTCAAAAAAGACAGGTTCGACAGAAACGCCGGCCAGAAGCCGTTCTTCGTATAACGTACCGTCGGGGTGAACAGCGTGGTGTCGATCCCCCAGAAGGACTTCATCTGATTGTCCTGCAGTCCATGGATCACAACCACAAGCGCGGCTGCAGCGACCAGAAATCCGCCGATGCGCACGGGAAGGAAACGAAGCTTTGCTTTCATTTTCCCGGCAGTCAGGATCAGAAAAACGAATCCGAAGGTGGCAAGCAGCATCTGCCAGTAGATCTTATACTCGAAGCCGCCTGCAACGTTGGCAGCCGTACGGATCGAAAGAAAGTCCCAGGGAACGATCGGGATCCCGCGGAACTGCATGACATAGAAATTGACGATCGCGACGCCCATCAGAATGGCGGCCGCCGCGGCATATCCTGCGAAGAAGCTTCCAGACAGGAAGGTCAGACTCAGAAAGAACAGATAAAACAGGAGCAGGTTCAGGAGAACCAGGACATTCCATGGCTCGGCATTCTCATAGGAAACGCGCGCGCCGACATGCCAGTATCCGCGGTTGTATGCTTCCACAAGGACGAAGGAAAGTCCCGGGATCAATACCGCCCAGACACTCGTCCAGATCTTCGACACGATCCCCTTCGGGATGGATACATACCGGTACAGCCCATACAAAACAGCAAGGACGATCACAATCACTTCCTTGCCGGACGCCAGAAAGTCGACGATGTTGTCCGTCCAGTAACGGTTCTGCGGCGTACTGGCCGGATAGCTGGTCTGATCCCGGACCGCAAGCACTGCAAGAATGAGCAGCAGCGCCGTCAGGAGCGCGGAACGTATGATCCCTGCCTTATTGATCTGTCTGCCTGAAGCTTTCATAGATTCCTTTCTTCGTGTTCTGCCTGTTCCATTCTCCCTTCCGGAACGCTGACAGCGTTTTCCTCACTGCATCAGGTGGGAAGACCTTTTCTGTGAGTGGAACATTATACCTGTCCGTCTCCTCCCGGTACGCCATTTTTGATGTGCTGGTGTGTGAAGAGATGATCCTGACAGTACTCATGATTTCCTTCACACTTCGAGCAGAAACGGAATTCCAGGTTCTCATCGTCGAGCTCGGTTCTGCCGCAGATCGTACACTTATGGCGGGCACCATTCGGATAGATCTTCGTAAACCCTGCCGTACTTCTCCTGCTTGTCGATGCCCCTGCGCCCGGCGCGTTCTGCGTATTGTTTCCCTGGCGGAAAGGTCCTTCCTGATAAGACTTGCCTCCCGCAGACGATCCTTTCCGGCTGCCAGATCCCTGTGACCTGAAACCGGAGAAAAAACTTCCTCCCTGTCCGGTCTTCTTTCTATAATTCGCTCTCCTGGCGAACTCACCCGGATGGTACCTGCCCAGATCCTTCGTCATCAGGAAGTACAGGACAAAATTCAGAACCGCCAGAAGGATCACGAGCCTTGGAGTTGCCATGCCGGCCCGCACAAAGCTGTAGGCAAGCATGACCCCTTCAAAGATCCCCAGCCAGCTCATTTTGATCGGAATGAAGAAGTACAGCAGCACCTGCGCGTTCGGATAGGTAAATGCAAAAGCGAGCAGGATCGTGGTCTGGATATAGTACAGATTCACATACGCGCTCATCACGCCGATGTTCATCAGCGCATTCATCGTACCGATCGACTGGAAGACCGGATAGGCAATCATCATGCCGATGTCTGTGATTACAATCCCGCCGAGCAGGTACACGTTGAAGTAAAAATCACCCCACGTGGAAGCCAGTGTCCGCGCGATCCAGTAATAGAAGAACAGCATGATCACGGTGAAAATGTCCAGCCTGGACGGCGGCATCAGGACCCACGTGACCAGCCTCCAGATCTGCCCCCTGCAGATGTGCGCGGGACTGAAGCAGATATAGTTCAGCACACCCGGCGCCGCCATGCTGAGTGTGTAGCCGATCGCTTCCATCAGAATCATAATCAGGGGAAGGTTGCGGATCGCGTACTTTCCGAACTTCCTCTCCATTTTATTCATCAGCTTCATAATACAATCCTTGTACTGTTTTCCCTTCTTTTACCGCCAGGCCGAACCGCCGGATTTCGTGCTCAGCTGGATTTTACCTTATCCCAGTACTTCTGGTAAAGCGCGTCTCCGTCTTCACCGATATACTTGTAGACATCGCAGTTCTTCAGCATCTCAGCCGTCGGGAATGCAATGGTCGAATTGCGGATGTCCTCATCCTCGATCAGCTCTCTGGCTGCCTTGTTCGGCGTCGAATAGGTAATGTATTCAAAGTTCTTGAGCGCAATGTCACCGCGGCAGAGGAAGTCAAGGAACTTTTCCGCGTTCTCCACATTTCTCGCATCCTTCGGAATGACCCAGCTGTCGATCCATACGTTTGATCCCTCCTTTGGAATCACGTATTCAAGATCCTCATTCTCTCTCTGTGTATAGATGGCCTCTCCTGAATAAATGACCCCGAGCGCTGCTTCCGAACCGATCATCTTGTCTCTCACCTGGTCCACAACATAGGCCTGTACCAAAGGTTTCTGCTCGATCAGCTTCTCGCTGCATTCTTTGATCTCGTCTTCGTCTACGGTGTTGATGTCATAGCCGAGCATCTTCTCGGGCACCATAAACGCGTCGCGGACGGAATCCTGCATCAGAATGCTGTCTTTATACTTTTCATCCCAGAGGATCTCCCACGAATCAACCGTGTCTCCCTCTTCGATCATGGACTTGTTGTACAGGATACCGACCGTGCCCCAGCAGTACGGAATCGAATACTGCAGATCAGGATCGAAGCCTCTGGACTGCTCCAGATAGGTCTCATCGATATTCTTGAAGTTGGGAATATGATCATAATTGATCGGCTGCAGCAAGTCATTATCGATCATCTTGGAGATCATATAGTCAGACGGACAGATCAGATCATAGGCGGCGGCACCTGCGGCTACCTTCGGATACATGATCTCATTGGTCTCAAACTCTTCATAGACGACCTTGATGCCGGTCTCTTCCTCAAACTGTTTGAGCACGTCCGGATCGATATACTCTCCCCAGTTATAGACGACAACCTCACCGCTCCCCTTTGTGGAACTGGCAGGCGCTGCCTCGTTTTCGGTGGAAACACTGTCTTCAGCCTTTTCCGTTGATTGAGCCGCAGCTGTGGTCTGTGCGGTAGTCTCCTTCTGCGTTTCCTCGACCTTGCGGACACAGCCCGAAAGCAGTGCCGGGATCATAAGAGCAGCAACAACGGTACCAGCAACTATTCTTTTCATGTTCTTTCCTCCTCTTTCTTCACATGACTGATCTGCGGTCCGATCCGTCCGGATGCGGCTGCCTTTGTGTCACACGCGAATCAGATTGTCCAGCACAGGCTTTCTCCTGCGCCCTCTTCCAAAGGCCAGGATCAGGACCAGGATGCAGACAAACAGCAGCGTAGACAGCGCATACATCTCCGGCTTGATTCCTTTTCGAACTTCCGTATATACCTTTGTCGAGATCGTGTCGAATCCCGGGCCTTTCGTAAAATGCGTGATCACGAAATCGTCCAGCGACAGCGTAAACGCAAGCATGAACCCGGACACCAGTCCGGACATGATATCGGGCATGATGACCTTCCGGAAAGCAAGCCACCTGGAAGCGCCCAGATCAAGCGCCGCCTCATAAGTGCTGTAGTTGATCTGACGCAGCTTCGGTATGATCAGCAGGACCGTGTAAGGTATGTTAAATGTAATGTGCCCGATCAATACAGTCGCGAACCCGAACTCAATCGTATATCCCCACCGGGACAGAAACTGGCCGATCGCAATAAAAAGAAGCATCAGCGAGATTCCCGTTACGATCTCTGCATTCAGCATCGGAATATCCAGAAGGCTCAGCACGACGCTTCTTCTCTTATGCTTCATGGCCAGCAGGCTGACAGAAGCCATCAGTCCGAGGATCGTGGCGATCAGCGCACTCAGAAGCGCGATGATCAGAGTGTTCCACAGAGAAGACATGATTGTCTGGTCCTGGAACATGCTGACATACCACTTTAAGGTCCAGCCGCCCCATTTCGCGCGGGTCCTGGAATTGTTAAAGCTGAAGATGATGAGAACCGCGATCGGCGCGTACAGCAATATGAAAATGAATACGAGGTAGATCCTCGACAAAACCTTTTTCAATTCCGTTTCCTCTTCTTTGCACGGGCAGTGACCCGTCTGATGAAAGCTTCCTTACAGTCTCGTTGTTTCCTCATCAGCAGCTTTGTCATAATGCTGCATGACAGCCATTGAGATCAGAATAAACACCATCAGAACCAGGCTCAGTCCGGAGCCCACATTCCAGTCGCCCACCTGTGTGAACTGCTGCTCAATCACATTTCCGATCAGGAGGATCTTCGATCCGCCCAGGAAGGAACTGATCACGAAGGTTGTCAGTGCGGGGACGAACACCATTGTAATACCGGAGATCACGCCGGGAATCGTCAGCGGGAAGATAACCTTCCAGAACGTCTGGAATTTGTTTGCCCCCAGGTCGTACGCGGCATTCACCACGTTCGGATCAATCTTCTGCAGCGAATTGTAGATCGGCAGGATCATAAACGGCAGGAAGTCATAGATCATGCCGAGAGCGATCGCATAAGGTGTATTGATGATATACAGCTTCGGCAGATTCAGCATGCCCAGAATCTGGTTGATCACACCGTTTCTTTCAAGGAGTGTCTGCCAGGCGAGGATACGAAGCAGCGAGTTCATCCACATCGGTATGATAAAGATCGATACGATAAACGCTGTCGCTCCCCCCTTCATTCCGGTCAGAATCAGTGCCAGCGGATAGGCCATGACCAGACAGAACACCGTCGCGATCAGGGACAGCACCAGTGACAGGAACAGCGCCTTCATGCGCGCAGGCGTCCCCATCTCCAGTATGTTGTTCCACGTAAATGCACCGCTCTTGTCGGTCAGTCCGTAATAGACAATCGTAAAAAGGGGAATAATGATAAATGCCGCCATCCAGACCAGATATGGTCCGTCCAGCCATACTTTTCTCAGCTTTCTCATCCAGGATTCTCCGATACCGGACAGCCATGTACTGCTGTCCGCGTCTTGATACAGATCATGCAGCTCACATGGTTTCCAGTCCGACCGCCTTCTCATCCTCCGATTCCGGTTTTTTCATAATCTGGATGTTAAAGGGATCTACACTCATCAGCACTTTCGTCCCGACCTGGAACATGCGCGTGGAGAGCACCAGCCATTCGAATCCATGTGCCGTTACCTCCATCTCATAGTGCATTCCCTTGAAGATCAAATGAGACACGGTTCCCTCAAAATAACCGGGATTGAGCCGTTCAGCCGCCTGCTTCGCTTCCTGATATGCACTGCTCTGCGTATCTTCTCCGTCCGGTATCGCGAACAGTTCCAGATCTTCCGGACGGATCACGACGTCAACCGGCTTGTTGACGCCAAAGCCTGTATCAACACAGGCAAACTTTACACCGAAGATTTCCACCAGCTGATCCTGAATCATCGTTCCGTCAATCAGGTTCGAATCTCCGATAAAGTCCGCGACAAACGCGTTCTGCGGCTCGTTGTAGATATCCTCAGGCGTTCCGACCTGCTGGATGTATCCCTGGTTCATGACCACGATCGTGTCCGACATCGTCAGCGCTTCCTCCTGATCATGCGTCACGTAGATAAAGGTAATGCCAAGCTCATCCTTCAGGCGGATCAGTTCATACTGCATGTCCTGCCGCAGCTTCAGGTCCAGCGCGCCCAGCGGCTCGTCGAGAAGAAGCACCTTCGGCTCATTGACGATTGCACGCGCGATGGCAATTCTCTGCTGCTGTCCTCCCGAGAGGGAATCCGGCGTACGTTCTTCGTATCCTTCCAGATTGACCAGCTTCAGCGCATAGCGGATTTTCTCTCTGATATAATCCTCGGATTTTTTCCGGATGCGCAGGCCGAAGGCGATGTTCTCCGCGACAGACATATGGGTAAACAATGCATACTTCTGGAACACCGTATTCAGCTGGCGCTTGTTCGGTGCCAGGGATGTGATGTCCTGTCCGTCAAAGATCACCCTCCCCTGATCCGGGGTTTCAAACCCGCCCAGGATCCGGAGCGTCGTCGTCTTGCCGCAGCCCGACGGGCCAAGCAGCGTCAGGAACTCATTCTCCCTGATATACAGATTGAAGTCGTCCAGTACGACCGTTCCGTCAAAGGCTTTGGTGATATGCTGAAGGTCGATCAGCCTGTTGCTCATAATACAGGGTTCCTTTCCATGCAGCCGGGAGATCCCCGGCAGGTATATCTTTTTCATCAGGCTGGCCTGCCTGGAATCATCATCGTTACACGGTCTCAAAAACTCGGCGGCGTACTGACCCAGATAAACGAAGCACCGGTTTTCCCGGCCGCCTCGATATAATGGCGCGCAGTCGGACGGAAGTAGAAGGATTCCCCCTTCTTCGCGCGGTAGGTCTGCTGCCCGATATGAATCGTCAGGCTGCCTGCCAGCACATAGCCAAACAGCTCGCCTTCATGCGGATCCTCCGCTTTCGTCCTGCCGCCGGCCTTCAGTGTGATGCGGATCGGCTCCATCTCATTCTTCTGCGCATTGGGTATGATCCATTCCGTCTTCGTCCCGGTCTCGTCATCGAACTTCTCAAAATAGTCCGCATCGCGGAAGACAATCTGCCGGTCCGGCTCGTCATCGAAGAACTCCTTCAGGTCCGTCCCGAGTGCCTGCAGAATGTCGACAAGTGTCGCGATGGACGGAGACGTCAGATCCCGCTCTACCTGCGAGATAAAGCTCTTCGACAGCTCTGTTCGGTCTGCCAGTTCTTCCTGCGTCAGGTTCAGTCCGACCCGCAGTCTTTTGATCTTTCGTCCAATCTCCATGGCATCCTCTTTCAGACGTTCCGGACCCGATGCCCGGATTTCGTTTCTGCGTTCTCCCCACCCGGAATACGCAGAACCATTCATGTCCTTTGATTCAGTAAAAATGAACAATAAATTCAGTTTTACTAAACCGCACAAGATCGATTATAGAGGTTCGTACAGATATGTCAACTCTTTTATATCGACAAGGCAGAATCAGGAAGCGCCCCATGGAAGGCAGCCCGGCAAACACGGTCGACTACCCTCATTTTGCTTCAGTTGCACTGCCAGCGCTCCCGGCTCCTATAGAAGCGTGGTCGCCTCCGCGCTGGCAGCAATTCGCAAAAAATCGGTCGTCTCCCTATTGTTTTCCGGGCTGCCTTCCATGGGGCGCTTCCTGACTCACGGCTGCATGCATGGTTCGTATCTTGACCGACAGACAGGCGGGAGCAGGCTTTTGCCTGCTCCCGCCTGCAGATAGGAACAATGAAGACTTTATTCTTCTGTCTGTGAAATCAGGATGCAGTTGGGCGTTTCTACGTACTGCTGCTTTCCTTTCATCACCAGCGTGCCTTTCTCGTAGTCGATCGTGAAGAACCGCATATAGCCGGATTCATGGCA
>CAMIVF010000054.1 GCA_946401715.1 uncultured Clostridia bacterium
CATAATCTGCCTTGTCGGCAATGCCGAAGACACCGAGCAGCTCCATGGCTCTCTGATCCATCTCCTTCTCCCGGCTGCGGTAGACTCCGTCCCGGAAGATGCCGTGCCACATGCCGTAGGTAACCTTGTTGTGCATGCCGACCTTGACATTGTCCAGCACGGACATGCGCTTGAACAGACGAATGTTCTGGAACGTTCTGGCAATGCCGGCCTTGGAGATAAACTCCGGGGTCTTTCCGGTAATGTTAACGCCGTCAAGGGTAATGCTCCCTTCGTCCGGCACATACATGCCGGTAAGCATATTGAACGCGGTTGTCTTGCCCGCGCCGTTCGGTCCGATCAGCCCGTATAGATGCCCTGATTCCACAGATAGCTGAAAACCGGAGACTGCCTGCAGTCCGCCGAAGGAGATGCCGAGATTCGTCACTTCCAGAAGTGCCATATCACTCATCCTCCTTTCTGTCTGCATGCTCTGCAAAGTAGCTGCCGTCTGCTTTTTCCACCGTTTCTTCCGGCATGGATTTCTTCGGACGGATCATTGCCATGAGCCTGTGACGCAGCTGCACAAAGGCAGGTGCCTGGGTAAACAGCATGATCACAATCAGCACGATCGAGTAGATAAACATACGATACTGGCTGAAGTCTCGAAGCAGTTCCGGAAGCAGCGTCAGAACCGCTGCAGCGATGATGGAACCGGGCACATTGCCCATGCCGCCAAGGACAACCATGACCAGCACGTTGATGGACAGGTTGTAGTCATACTTCTTGAAGTCCAGCGTGGACAGATTCAGCACGTAGATAACGCCTGCCAGTCCGGCGAAGACGGCACTTGAGATAAACGCCATCAGCTTGTATCTGGTCAGGTTAATGCCGATCGACTTCGCTGCGATCTCATCGTCACGGATGGCGGTAATCGCGCGCCCCGCCCTGGAGTTCATCAGGTTCAGGACAAATGTCACTGTCAGAATCAGCAGAGCGATGCCAACGGTAAAGCTGATCATCATGTCCGGGGAGATCTTGTTGATTCCGGAGATCGGCTGCGCGCCCTTGATCAGGGGCTTTGCGCCCGGCTCGAGGCGGAAGGAACTCTGGTCAAACGCCAGATGGATTCCGCCGGAGTCCACGCCGAGATAGGTCGTGCTCAGCACGTTCTTCAGAATCTGGCAGAATGCCAGCGTGACGATCGCCAGATAGTCTCCTGAAAAACGAAGCACTGGAACACCGACGATGACACCGAAGATTCCCGCCGCGGCTGCGCCGATAATCAGTGTGATAATCACACGGGGAATCTGCGGCATATTCAGCCCGGCGCCGTTATAGAAGACAACGCCTGCCGTCGCTCCGGCCAGCATGAAAGCGGCATGTCCCAGCGACAGCTCGCCGAGGAATCCGACGACAAGATTCAGGGAAACCGCCATAATCGCATAAGCGCAGATCGGGATGAGAAGTCCGAGTATCTTGCTCGAAAGAATGCCCATATGCCCCAGGATCTCAATCACAACCCAGAATCCCAGGATCAGCGCAAACGACAGGATGTAAGTCTTTGTACTCTTCTTTCGTTTCTTTTGATTGTTTCCAGCCATACGTCCCCCCTCACACTTTCACTGCTATCTTCTTACCCAGAAGACCTGTCGGCTTCACAAGCAGGACGATGATCAGCACAAGAAAAACAATCGCGTCGGAAAGCTGCGTGGAAATATATGCTTTTGACAGATTTTCAATCACGCCAAGCAGAACGCCGCCCAGAAATGCGCCCGGGATCGAACCGATACCGCCGAATACCGCAGCGACGAACGCCTTGATACCGGGCATGGCGCCGGTTGTCGGCACCAGGGTCGGATAGGAGCTCAGAAGCAGAGCGCCTGCGACCGCTGCCAGCGAGGAACCGATTGCAAAGGTCAGGGAAATGATCCCATTGACATTGATCCCCATCAGCTGTGCGGCACCGCGGTCCTCGGACACGGCCTTCATCGCATGCCCGATCCGGGTTTTATTCACAAACCACAGAAGCACGATCATGATAATCACGCTGACGACAATCGTGACGATCGTCTCCGCGGGAATACTGAGCTTTCCTCCCGCAATGCTGATCGGATCCATGGAAATAATCGATGTAAATGACTTCGGGTCTGACTTCCACAAAAGCATCGCCGAGTTCTGCAGAAGAAAGCTGACGCCGATCGCCGTGATCAGAACTGCAAGCGAAGGTGCAGACCGAAGCGGACGGTAAGCAACCCTCTCGATGGTAATTCCGAGCAGGGTGCAGACTGCCATGGCAAACAGAACCGCAAGCAGCGGATGCCAGCCACGGGAACAAAACGTGAAATATACCATATATCCGCCCACCATGATAACATCACCGTGCGCGAAATTCAGCATCTTGGCGATACCGTAAACCATCGTATAGCCAAGCGCGATCAGGGCATAGACAGACCCCAGTGAGATCCCACTGATCAGATAGCCCAAAAACTGCATACTCTCTCTCCTTCACACATGATACAAAGGGGCTGACTGCGCAGCCCCTTTGCCACGGTGTTCTTAATCACCCATCATCAGCCGGTCAGGACACCGGCCGGTTCATACCTTACGATTACGCATCAAGGCTGACATACTCACCGTTCTCGATGATCATGCCGCGCGGAGCCTTGGAAACAGCACCGCTCGCATCCCATGTCATGCCTTCGCCGGTCAGGCCGTCGAATGTGAATTCACCGCCCGTCAGGACAGCCTTCACAGCCTCACAGACCTCGGAAGGATCCATGTCTCCGGTCACGCCGGCTTCCAGGCAGGCCGCGTACAGAGCGCCGACAACATCATAACCGTCAGCCGCGAACTGGTTCGGAACATCTCCGCCTGTCTTCTCAGCATACTTCGCAACGAAATCCTGCGTCTTCTCGTCCTCGGCAGAAGCCACGAACGGAGTAAGAAGCATCACGCCCTCAGCAAGAGCGGTGTCAAAACCTTCGACCGTAAGCAGTCCGTCAAGACCGTCGCATCCGAAGAACTTTGCATCATAGTCCATCTTGTCAGCCGCGATCAGAACCTGGCTTGCCGGAGTGTAGTAGATCGGCAGGAAGATCAGGTCCGCGCCGGCGTTCTGGCAGGACTGTACCTGGGTGGTAAGGTCGGTGGAGTTATCATCCGTAAACGCTTCCTCAGCGACAACCTCAAGTCCGATCTCCTCAGCCTCAGCCATGAAGGTTGAGTAGATGCCTGAAGAATATGCATCGGCGGAATTGTAGATCACACCGATCTTCTCTCCGAGATTCTGGTCCTTGATGTAATCAGCGGAAGCAAGACCCTGGTTGGGATCCGTGAAGCAGACCTGGAATACATTGTCGCCCAGATCGATGACATCCTGAGAGGATGCAGACGGGGTCAGAAGAAGCATGTTGTCATTCAGTGCCTCAGCTCCGACTGCAAGGCAGGGGCTCGTGGTAACAGTTCCGCCCAGAAGCTGCATACCCCAGTCCTTCAGGGTATTGTAAGCGTTCAGGCTCTTCTCCGGATCATGCTCGTCATCTTCAAACTGAAGCTCGAACTGGAGGTCCGGATTGCTCGCGTTCACATCTTCTACGGCAATCTCCATGCCGTGCATAACGTTGGTTCCGTAGATCGCTGCAGGTCCGGTAATCGGTCCGATTCCGCCGATCTTGATGGTCTCAGCCGCAGACGCGCTCATCACAAAGCTGGCTGCAAGCGCACCCGTCAACACTGCCGTGATTATTCTCTTCATATACCAATCCTCCTCCTGATTAATAAAAAAATACGTTGGAGGTATTGTAACACTAAGTATTTCATTATTCAATCGTTAAAATTCCATTCCGCACTAAAATTTACGGTTCTTTATCCATTATCCTGTAAATTCCACGGCAATCTCATGACCTGCTGCCCAGTTATATCCTCTGAAAGGGCTTTCTTCTTCTTTCTGACGGATGATCACATGCGTCAGCCTGCTGCAGCTGCCGGTGATGCCTGTTCCGACGCTCCTGACGGAGGACGGAAACTCCAGCTCGGTGACGGCTGCACGGAAGAAACAGTAATTCCCGATGGTTTCAAGGGTCTGCGGAAGCCGTATGGACGCGATGTTTCTGCAGGCATAGAACACATTGGCCCCGATCTGCCTGATTCCGTCCTCGATTGTCACAGACGTGATCACACTGGAACGGTAGAACAGAGCATCATCGATTTTCGTGATCTCCAGTATCTCGTCCCCTTTCTTTACATAATGCGGGATCGTCAGGCTGGCAGAGGTGAAATCCAGTGTCTGCCCGGTAAAGGGATCCGTCAAAGGACCGGCGATCAGCTCCGCGGTCAGCGTCACATCATGCCTGAGGCGCGCCATTTCAAAGAGCATCCCGCGCGGCGTCGATACCGGCCGGGCGATGGCATTTTCCATCGTGCAGGAAGCAAGCTTCCAGTTTCCCGTGCTTTTCTCCGTCACATCCCACGCAGTCCCCTGCGCCAGCGCAAAGACTGCCTGCTGTCCGCTTTTCAGGCGAAAGCTGCCTTCGCTGTCTGTCCTTCCCTGGCCGATGGTCTCTTTTGTCTGCGCGTCGCGCAGCTCATAGGACAGATACCTGCCGGGTATCGGCAGGCCGTTGATCAGCTGTGTAATCTGCATCGTGAACGACTGGCTGCTCTCCACGTCTGTCTGCTTTTCAACCACAAGATTCTGCATGTCATTTTCATTGATAAATGTGTTGTCCTCGCAGTTTACCATCATCCCGAACGCCGGATCGGAAAGGTCCGGTGCCTCACGGATGCGAAGGTCGCCCTCCTGCGCCTCATGCTCTGCATAGTACAGCTCTGTTCTGACCTGAGCGCCGGAAATGGCAATGGGAAGAACGGGAAAGCCTGCCCGGGACGCCGGTCCGGAAGAAGCCTCCCGCCTCACCCGGATCGTTCCGTCCGCCCCGGTAAGGTGCAGACCGGCTGTGTCCGGAACAGCGTTCATACACTGGATCCAGCCCACACCGTCTGCCGGCTTCCAGCTCCCGTTCACATACCGTTCCAGAATAAATACCAGCTCTGCCTGGTCCGGTACCCTCTCCCAGCCGGCCTGGCCTGATAAAAATGCTTTGCAGACAAGACTCTGTGTATCGAAGAAATGCAGTTCATTGACAAAGACCGTATCCGACACTTCCCCGCCTGATCCGATTTCTGTCACAGCCTCCTGACCGGGAACGGTGCAGACACTCTGGAAGATCATGCCGTCCTTTCGGAAATATGCCTCAGGCATCTCCGTGACCCTCCATGCATCCTGCTGCCCGGAACCGGACAGCACCACTGTCTGCTGTTCCGAGAGGCAGATCTTCCCGCCGGACAGTTCACATTCCAGCAAGGTGCCGGCCGAGGCATCCGCAACCTGTACGGATCCGGTCATTGCCTCGTAGCTGCCGTCAGTGTTCTTTTTCTCAATCAGGAAGACGGACTTCAGTCTGGAGGCTTCTCCCTTTGCCCTTTCCTCCGAAAGGAATGCTTCCGCCGTCATATCCTGAGGCGCTGCTGAAAACATCTTCCGGAACATACCCTGGCATTCCTGGCCGTTGATGAACAGTGCATGTGCGATGTCTTCGCCGTTTTCCCCAAGCGTTCCGCTCCACGGCCTTCCCTGGGCAGGATAAGCCTGCGCGCAGGAAGGATCCGGTGTCTCGGTCACCCTCCAGGCCGTTCCCTCAGATGCAATATCTGCAAACAGCGCACGCTCGCCGGCACCCAGCGTAAAACAGCCTGACGCATCTGTCGTCAGGGTTCCGCCGGCGGACGACTGGTACGGCACATTGCAGAGTGGCTGCATGTTTCCTTCTTCGTCAGCCAGTTCAACCAGGAAGGTAAACCGTTTCCCTGCCTCAGGCGAAGCGCCTGTATTCTGGCCGTTGCCGGAATCTGCGCAGATGGGGTCAAATGTGAAGAAGAATCCGTCTTTGTTTTTCCGGGTCAGGCCCCAAAGGTAAACCTCCACGCTGGAATAGCCCTGATAGGTCCTGCTTGTCCCAGCTTCAATCGTTCCCTGTATGATATCAATATTCTGGTTTCCGCTTCTGATCAGGATCCGCTCTTCACCGACCAGCTTTATCTGCGCCGGGAAGGAAACCGTGAAGCCTGTCATCTGTTCTTTCTCCAGGGAGAACAGTCTGATGGCGACCTCATCCTCTTTGATCACGCCCGGATACCCGGGGGGAAATATGGTCGTACGGTTCACGTGGGTTCCGGACAGAACCGCCTTGGACACCTCCAGGCTTCTCCTGGTCCATTCATTCTGCAAAGACACGGTCTTTCTCTGCGCCAGAAGCGGCATGCTGACACTGACCAGTCCATTGTTCAGCGGTCTGTAGCCGTCAGGTACATTCATCTCCTGCACCACATAGGTCTTCTGTGCCTCAAGATGCTTCAGGATCACTTCCTTTCCTGCGCAGGCAAGGGAGAAACAGCCATTCGCGTCCGTGCAGAACGTCTCCTCACCCATACTTCCTTCGATCCCTGCTGCAGGCACGGCCGCCGCGGAAGGATTCTCCGGATCAAAATCAGCTGCGTCCGCTCCGTCGCGGATCTTCCACAGGCAGAAGGAAAATGTCTCATCACATACATGCGCACCCTGGTGCAGGATCTCTTTCCGAAAGACCAGCTCCTTCCATCTCCACGCATTCTCCAGTGTGATGCTGGTCTCTTCCGGTCCCATGGTTCCGGTCTTTTGACAGGTTACCCCGGCATAATCTGTTCCTTCCGCGCAGCAGGCCGCATCCTCCTCCACCTCATAGACACACTGCGCATCACCCGGATGAAGCGCGATCACCTCTCCCGGATGCAGGAGCACGCAGCTGTCCTCATCTATGATGTGCTCTTCCAGTACCTGGTCTTCCACGAGACCGCCCTTCCTGTCCACAGTCCAGTACGGCATTCCCTTCATGCTTTTCCCGTCCGCGATGATCCGCACACGAAACGCGTCCGCCGAAAGGTCCATCCCGTCACAAGCCCCGTAGACCTTCTTGGTCAGATACAGCGTCGGATGCCATGTGTTCTCAATCACCTGTACCCTTCCTTCGTTCGTTTGTTCCTCGCGCACTGTCTCTTCGAAGCAGGCCCTGCGGATCTCTTCCGCGCAAAGGCTCTCCCCGCCCGTTTCATTTTCAAAGACAGCCCGCTGTCCGGGCAGAAGGGAAAAAGTGCCATCCCTGCCGGTCGTATGCAGTGTATTGTCACAGGATCGGAACGGCTGCCCGTCTTCCGTACGCTCTTCCAGGCGGTACTGCGCCAGAGGGAGCGCCTGGCCGTTCCTTGTCAGGCGGAAGAGAAATGTGCGCTTCTTCCACTCTCCGGGTGTCTGCTCAGACAATTCCTTCTCCACAATCAGGTCCGCTCTTTCCTCCAGCGTCACCTCCACAGCATCTGACTGTACCAGGTCGCCGTCCGGCTCGTCCTCGCTGATGCTGTAGAAAGAAGCGCACTGATAGGCATGCTCTGCCATGGTCTGCCCCGGATCGTTCCCGAGTGCCGGCGCTCTCATATGCAAAAGGAGGTGCACATTGTCGCCCATTTCCAGAATGAAACTTCCGCCGTCTGCCTTCTTTCGAAGATCCACTGCCACAGAACGCACCTGTCCCATGTCTCCACTCCAGTCCTCCAGACGGATCCAGCCATTCTCCTGTGTCAGGACACTGTCCGGCGGGTGGCCTTCTTCGGGCAGCGGTGCGAGCGGGCCGGCGTTCAGCCAGACCACAGGGACAATCCCTGCCCTCTGTACCGCTTCCGTGTCCACTGTCTCCAGAAAGCCCTGCCAGGTCTCATCGTCAAAGTCCCGGCCGCTCTCAGCCTGCTGCCTCTCTTCAGCCGCGCGCTCCAGATGAGCGGCGATGACAAGCTCCGAAATCGGCTGCGTGGAAGTATTCGTCACATCGATCCGGTACGTATAGGCATCCTCCGGACCGGTATGCGCACTCACATCCCAGCCGCCGAAGGTATCCCGGTCCGCCTTGACTGTCAGGTGGATGCCATCTGTCAGGCTGACCGCGGTGTCAGCTTCCGACCGGGCCAGGGCATACAGAACCGTCCTCAGATTCGTGATACCGTCCGCATCAATGTCCGCGCCAAAGACTTCCAGCTCCCTCGCCGGATCTCCTGTGAACGGTACGATGACACCGTCATCACAGGCAGTCTCACTTTCCGCGCCGAGAAACTGAAAGGCCGGGTCGTCACAACCGCTCCCCGGCATCACTGCCGCAATGTTCGGCATGGTCTTCATGCGCTTCAGGTCACGGTACGGACAGACAGCGCCAAACTGCACTCCCACACCGTTCAGCCACATCCCGCCCTTCAGGCGGGGGATCTGCTCTTCTTCCAGCATGATCGATATGTTCAGCTTCACCCGTTCTCTTCCGGTGTGCCTCCAGTTCGGGCAGACACCGTCATCCGGATCCACGCGCACGGTGACGTCCCGGCTGTTCCACAGAGAAGGCGTCACGAGATCCTGATCGCCCGCTCCCATGACAAGCCCGGCTTTCACCGGAACGGACGGATCGAACTGTACCCCTTCCGGCAAAAGATC
Organism: uncultured Clostridia bacterium; assembly: GCA_946401715.1. GTDB lineage: Bacteria > Bacillota > Clostridia > Lachnospirales > Lachnospiraceae > Porcincola. The sequence continues at coordinate 8,546 of CAMIVF010000054.1, forward strand.
ATAAATGACATATTCCCTGCGGTCCGGTCTGGGAAGATTCGTATCTCCTGTCATGATTTTTTGAGCCGCTTCCTCGCTGTAGATCCGGTATCCCTCCACTGCTCCGATCCGGCACGTCATGCGGATGCAGCCGTTCACCGGATCATTTTCCCTGGAAACGGTCTTGAGCGCCTTCGCATGCTTCTTCATGTAAGTCATTTCTGCGAAGCTGTTCGAACGCATGGAATAGATGCCGTACAGCGACATGGTCAGACTGCCGATCCCCGGCTCCGCATCTTCATAATGGCTTTCGGAGGAATCGTGGAACCAGCCGTCCTGCGTGCCTTTCCTGCTCCTGGCCAGAACGGATCCCAGATGCTCTGTCTTCAGACAGGCCTGTCCGTTCTCCGGAACAGAGGAAAGAAGGCTGTCACAGACCGGACTGTGCGGCCGGATGCAAAGGGACGAATCGATGATGCAGGTTGAATCGTAATCCACCGCGTTGTGGACCACCTTCACTCTCCAGATCTTCCTGGCAAGCTGGTTCTTTGAAAAGGTATATTCGACCTCGCCCGAGCTGTTGAACGGACACTGCGCCGCAAGCTCCCAGTCAGCGGAGTCTTCGTACATGGCCCAGATCTTTGTCGTGCGGTCCGCCCCCGGACACTGCGCTTCTGTCATCGGTGCGCACACACGGTCTTCAAAGATATCCATTCCCCTGTCTTTGAGTTTCACATGAACCGCGGTGTAGTAATAATCCTGCGGTCCCAGCATCTGCAGGCCGGAATCCTCTTCCTGGTTCAGGCACGCAAGATAAACCACGTCGTCTGCCGTGATCACCTCATAGCCGGTCCCCGCCTTGTAGGTGCCGGCCGCCGGCCCGCCAGTCTCATGGGTATAGGAATATCCCCTGCACTCCGACACAATCCGCATGGGAATGGCACCTGCCGCCTCCCCCGTCTGCTCTGACAGCCTGTATTCGTTGACCCAGCCGCTGAGGGACGTATTCTTGCCGGCATAGGAGACGGAACCGTCCGCAGCCTTCTGCCCGGTCCATGCCGTGATGCCGACGATGTCTCCTTTGTATTTCCACTTATAATCCACAAAGGTCCAGGACGCGGCTGCTTCGGAACGGCTTGGTGCGTCCACACCGTCCGCCGGTGTCAGCGCAAGATCCGCCTTCAGGCCGAGCACGGAGCCGTTGTCCCTGAGCGTATCTCTCCTGACCGCGGTCACCACGGTTGTCGTGAGATGAAACAGTCCCTGCTTCACATAAGGAAGAAGATCCTGGGAGGTGAGCGTGGTGATGGTCCTGCTGTCAGCCTGGTTCAGGTACCGTTTGATGAGATTCTGCTGTCCTCCGCTTCCTTCCGAGGTGCCGGTTATGTTCGTGATGCTGCCGACCACCCGGGAAGAATCGCTGCCCGTTATTCCGGTTGCCGATAAGGAAGCTTCCATCTGCATCAACCAGGGCTGATTGTATTCTCCCTGATAATCGATCTCCCACACGACAAAGAGCCACTCCCCGTCCTCCTCGGTCACGTAAGCCGGAAGGCCTGCGCCAAGGATCCGCTTCACCTGATCCTTTGTGTAAAGCGCCGGAAGGCTGCCGACGGATCCTTTCTTCACCGGATCTGCCGACGAGCCGGACAGCACTGCCCTGGAATCGATGCTTCCCTTCAGCTCCTGCATCTCCTTTGTCTGAACGGATCCGTCCCGCAGCCTCACCTGAATCGAAGGGGTCAGCGACCAGGCGGACGCATCCGCCAGATCCAGAATCCGGACGGGGTGATACAGAATCTGAAATGCACTGTTGGTTCCTGACGCAATCTCCCGGTAGTTGAAAAAGACCAGGCTGTTGTCCGTGTCGTCCTGATACCAGTTAAAGGGACTGTTCAGGCTCTGCACGGGAGACTGCAGCGTTCCCTTCGGGATTCCGATCTGGGAGGGGATAATCGCTCTCTGGTTCCTGTCCGTCAGCAAAGATTCCGGAACCCTGATCTGCACACTTCCCGGATCCAGCCCGGTCGATGTATGAAACTCGATCTGGTACTTCAAGGAGAAATCATCCTTCTTTGTGACAGCATACAGATCCGGCTCGCCGACATAATAATCCGAGCAGGCCCAAAGTGCTGTCTGCGCCGAAGACGCGCCTCTCATCAGCTTTCTGTTTCCACGTCCGACCTCAGTAGCCGCGCCTGCCACAAGCGGCGGAAGGAGCGCAAGTTCCGACAGCGGCATGGATTTCTCATACGTGTATCCTTCTTCCGTCTGTTCCTCCCGCTTCTCACCTCTGTCTGTTTCCTGTGTCAGGTTTCCGGACACACCCTCCGGATTCTCCCCGTCTCCTTCCCCGGAAAATGCGCCTTCTTCCTGCCCGGAAAATACGCCGCTTTCCAGGTCAGAATCTGCGCCGCCTTCCAGCCCGGAACCTGCGCCGTCTTCCGGTCCGGAACCCGCACCGTCTTCCGGCTCTGCAGCCATACCGGCTTCCGTCCCGGTAAAAACCTCTGCCTCCGTCCCTGTATCTGCCAGAGCATCCGGCAAAGCATCCGCAGCAGGATCTTTCTCCCGGCCTGCGCTTTCGTCTATGATCAGGCCTTCAAAATATGTATTGAGTTCCACCGGTCCGGCAAGAACCTGCGGCCCGGCACAGTTCTCATTCTCAGGCTCCGCATCTTCCCCGGAGAGGATGTCTTCCTCAGCAAATG
>CAMIVF010000055.1 GCA_946401715.1 uncultured Clostridia bacterium
ACTATTTCAAAGTAGGCCAAAAAAGGATCGGGGTGAGCCGATCCTTTTTGAAATGCCTGCTGCATTTTGGTATCGCTTGTTGACATAAAGCCGCCGCCTGAGCTGTTCTATCATTCGTTACGGATTGATCCGGCAGTTCTCATACCGGGAGACAGGTCTGCCGTCTTCGATCGGTACGTCCATCAGATATGTGTGACGGTTGATATCATACAGCGGGTCGCCGATGATCTCATGAGGAAAACAGCACGAATGTCTATAAGACAGAGGTCCAGATCGGCCACTATATGCCGGAGGAATCGTAGCTCCTTTCCCTGATGCAGCCGGACGAAACCGAAAGAGGACAAATCAGGATGAAGCGAGAAAAAGATGCTATAATGTTCTTCAGAGTCGTTTCATAGCAGTTACAGAAAGGAGCAGCCATGTTTATCAGAAGCAAAGACGGAAAACACCTCGCCGAAGCAAAAAACATAGATCTTGAAGGCAAGAAGATCCTTGTCAACGGAACCATCTTCGCCGAATATGGAGAGGAGGAAGAAGCGGAAGAAGCGTTCCATGATCTGTGCCAGGAATGCTGTGATCTGGAGACCTTCTATGATCTGAAGGGCGAGATTGCCGATGAAGAAGCAGAGTGGGACGACGATGACGACTTTGTGTTTGTCACACATCCGGAAGAGTAAGAGGAGCTTTAAGCGCGCTATGCGATCAATGCCGCGCGGCGCGGCGTTCGAAGAAAGCCTTCCTTAGCGCCGCAGCGCGATCCGACAAAGACTCCAGGGAAACACTGGCAGAATCAGTGTTTCCCTGGATCATCAGTGTTCAGAGCCGTCCTGCGGCTGAACGATATCCTTCAGGTCTTTCTGCGGCACATCTGCCGTCGGCATCAGCACGGCCGCTATGATATAGAGCAGCAGACCGGTTCCCGCAAACAGGGAAATGGCTGCCCAGACCAGGCGGACCAGGTTTGAATCCAGTCCGAAATACTCAGCGATTCCGCCGCAGACACCACAAAGCTTAACATCAGTTGCTGATCTTCTCAGTTCTTTCTTCATCTTTTCTACCCCTCTCTTTCAGGCTGGTTTTGTTTTCTGATGTTGAGAACTATACCCCATGAACATGAAAATAGAAGGGGAATCAGATTAAACGCAGATTAAAAAGATGTAAAGATCAAAAGCCCTGAAACCAGGCCACGCGCATTATCTGACAAGCGCGCCCTCCAGGATCTCGAGCTGCGCGGAGCCATCTTCCTTTGCTGTCATCTGTGCCATAACGCCGAAAGGAAGGAACATATTGTCCGTTCCATGACCGGCCGGAACGCCCTGGATGCATGGTTTCCCCGCCAGCCTGGCGTACTCCTCACAGACCGACTGCACGGAAAGGGTTTCATCATCTCTGTTGTCTGACATGTCGCCTATGAGGATCCCGTCTATCCGGTCAAACAGGCCGTTCTCCCACAGCTGGCGAAGCATACGGTCGATTTTGTAAGCAGGTTCCCCCACCTCTTCGACAAAAAGAATCGCGTGATCTGCCTGAAGCTCATATTCCGTTCCCGCAAGAGAGGCAAGGAGCGACAGGTTGCCGCCGATGATTCTCCCCTTCGCGCTGCCCGGTATCACAGCCGTAAGCGTCTTCCCCTCCGGCAGAGTGATCTCACCGATGGGCTCCGACTTTGAGAGGCCTTCCCGAAACTGCGACACCGTATATGCCATCCTGGTGTCAGTAAAGTCAGCCTGTGACAGATCAAGCTCTGTCAGCGGAAGCTCCCTCTCTTCTTCCAGGAAAGCATCCAGCTCAATTGCCTGGAACTGCTGCTGCAGATAATCGGAATAAATGCTTCTGAACGAAGATGCCATGGGACCATGCACTGTGACCAGCCCGCATCTTTCCTGGAGGGCGATATGTAAGGCTGTGATGTCACTGTATCCGATCAGCAGCTTCGGATGCTCCGATATCATCGCATAGTCCAGGTAGTCCAGAATACGCGCGCAGCCGTATCCGCCCCTCAGACAGAGAATCGCGTCTACGCTGTCGTCTGCAAACATTTCATTCAGGTCATCTGCCCGCTGCCTGTCATCACCGGCAAACCCCTTCTCAGCCATGAGGCACGACTTCGCTACCTTCACCCTGTACCCAAGAGAACGCAAAAACATCACCGCCTGATGAAAGTCCTGATCGTCGACAGAGCCTGCCGGCGCGGTAATCCCGATGCAGTCACCCTTTTCCAGCGCTTTTCCTTTCTTCAGCCCCGCAGACTCTGCCGCCGCCTCCGATTCTGTTTCGGCTCCGGCTTCTGTTTCCGTTTCAGCTTCTGCTTCCTCTTCTGTCTGTGGCTTTGCAAAGGAAAGCCTGACGATCTTCTTTTCCGTCTCGGCTGCCGCCTCTGTCTCAGCTGCCGCTTCCGTTTCGGTTACCGCTTCAGTCTCGGCTGCCGCTTCTGTTTCGGTTTCCGTCTCGGCTGCCGCTTCTGTCTCAGCCGCTGTCACGGCTGCCGCTTCCGTCTCAGCCTCTGTCGCTGCTGCTGCCGCTTCGGTTTCCGCCTCAGTTACAGCTTCTGTCTGTGTTTCAGCAGCTGTGCGGCTGTCAGACGGAACAGCCGTCTTTTCCGACAGCGCCTGCCCTTTCTCCTCTGTTTCCGCCACAGATGCCTCTGACTGCTGCCTGGCAATATGCAGTGATACCGGCTGTGATTCCGGCTGCTGTGTATTTCCGTAGTTCACTCCACATCCAGTTACGATCATGGCCGCGCAAAATCCTGCCGCCATCGAAAGAATCCTATGCTTCATCCCCGCCTCCTTGGTCCATGTTTTCCTATTCCTGCTCCACCGTATTGCAGCTCATTCTGTGCCTGCTGTTCTTACGCTATGCAAACAGATCATACGGGTAATCAGGGTCTCACATCTGCTTTTTCACTACCTGATACTCATCTCCGTTCCGGTAGTAGGGACACTGCCGGTAATTGCTGCGGATCAGCCGGCAGTAATCGTCTTCATCCATACGGACATCACAGACATACTCCTCCGTATCCTCATCGTAAACCAGATATGCACATTGACTGCACAGGTTATCCATATTGTATGACCTCATGAACACGACCGCCGCATGCTTTACATGTTCCTGATCTGACAGTGATCTTCACCTTTTTGCTTTGTTTTCCGTCATTCTGAATCTTCTCGTTGTTTTTCCTCTTCCAGTACAGAATGATAAATCACATTATTATAGCAAAAACACAGCTGAAAAAACAGCAGAATCAGCAGCGGTGTCAGAATATCTGTACTTCCAGATCGGCCGGGGCTTTGACCTGGAGGAAGCCAGGGCCAGAATCACCGAAGCAGTGAAGGGGCTTGACAAGAAATACCCGGAGCTGATCGGAGAGCCGTTCTTCGGAGGAATCGCCAGCTTTCCGGAAATCAAGCCACCGGGCATTCCACTGGAATACTGCACCGCCAGCGTCGGCTTCCGCTGTCTTGGGCAGAATCGTTCCCGTCTGGCCTTCGCGCTCCGCGAAGAACTGGTCACAGCGGTCAATGACCTGATGTACGGAGCTTCAGACGGTGCCATACATGTCAGGATCGACGGCAAAAGCTGAAGTCACTAGAATGCACCACCGGTTTTCAAATCAGGCCTCCTGTGTTACGATGGGTGAAGAGCTTCTCTATGCTAGTGCGAAGCTCACGATTACTGTAACCAACAAACGATTCCTCCCGCGGAGGGAGGGGAACAGAGAGGATCAAAGAATGAAGAAATTATTACTTGCAGCGATGATGGCAGCATTGCTCTGCATGCCGATGGCCGTATGGGCCGAGGATGCGGGCGCAGACCAGACGGCACAGACCACACAGGCCGAGACGGCTTCACCTGCGGGAAGTGCTCAGATCTTTACGTCTGCCGACGGTGTACTCTCGATCGAGCTTCCGAATGATAACTGGAAGGCTCTGCAGGATCCCGAAAAATGGATCGCCCTGAGCGACGGTGCCAATATGATTACGGTTGACCACCTGTCGAACGGTGAAAAGCTTCCGGAGATCACGGTAGCGGATGATCACTATGTCAATGTGTTCCAGGCAGCCTATTCCACCCAGAACGAGGTGTTTATCATCACAGGCTCTGTTGTGGACGCAGCTGTCATCCCTGATATCTCCAAAGCCATTCTGTCCGTGAAGGTTCTGAAGTTCGACACGAAGCTTGCGGTCAAGGATGACGGGAAAAAGGAAGAACAGAAGGAACAGAAAGAACAGAAGGAACAGAAGGAGCAGCCGCAGAGCGAATACGCCATCGTCCCGATGAGCGCGACGATGTATGCGACTACCGGTGTCAATGTCCGCAGCGGCTATTCCACAAGCAACGAGGTCCTTGGCGGACTCGGAACAGGCAGCAGTGTCACCGTAACCGGAAAGGTGCAGAAGAACGGAAAGGATTACGGCTGGTATCAGGTTTCCTATGAAGGAAAGAACGGCTATGTATCGGCAGAGTTCCTGAGCGAAAAGGCAGCCGGCAGCACCCCGCCGCAGACCGGCCTGACATTCACCGGCAGCGCCAAGACGATCTATGATGCCGGCGGAAACGCGATTACCGTCTACGAGGCGTCGGATTCCAACTGGTACGACAGCACCGGCAAGGGATACTACTGGGTCACGGAATACGGCTTTGAAGCCATGGACGGAAGCGGCTCCTATTCGTCCAACAAGCCGCAGACGGGAAGCGGCAACGTTCCGGTCGATGATCCGTTCACGGTTTACTGGGAGAACGGCAATGCGGACACCCTGACACTCTACAGTGACGGATATTATTATTCCTCCAGCTGGGTTCGCTACTGGGACAACGGAGACAACACCTATCACGGAGCGGACGGAACCGTCTTGCTGGCATCTCTCGGAGGGCCGGGCAATAACCTGATTCCGGATTCCGATGATTCCGATGATTCGGATGATTCCGATGAGACGCATCTTCTTACATCCGTGGACGATGGATCGAACGTAACGGTCTCCGCAGGCGGCGGCGCCTATTATGACGCCTCTGGAACAGAATACAGCTGGACGGACGGCGCCCATATGATGGACTTTTACGGGAACCTGTACGTGGTCATCTATTGATCCTGTTACGTGTCAGCTGATGATCGATGTATGATTCAGCGATGAACGCAATCCGTCTTTTGTCAGCTTACGTCTGTCAGCAAAGACCGGAAGGGCAGCAGATCGGCTGCTCTTCCGGTCTTTTCTATCTGCTCTGCTGTCACATCCTGGCGAATCTTCCGATTACCCGTTTAAGGAATCGCTATTGATCGTAAAGGTGAAGTAGGTGTCCGGGAAGGGTTCGTCTTCCAGGGTAAAATGCCACCATTCCTCGGGAAGCGGCTTAAACCCGTGCTTCGTCATAACTTCGCGCAGAAGCATCCGATTCGCGTACTGCTCGTCTGTGATGTCCGTGTAATCAGGATGGCTCAGTTCTCCGAAATAATCAAACGTGCCGCCCATGTCCACTTCCTTCTCCGTCTTCATGTCAAATAAAGTCAGATCAACCGTGCTGCCGCGGCTGTGGCCGGAATGCTCTGCAATATAACCCTGCGGAAAGAGAACCTCTTTTTCAAGCTCCGGGTAGAAGTATTCCTTCATGCGCACGTCGTCCGCATCCAGTGCCCAGTTCATGAAGTGCGTAACGGCCATCTGCGGTCTGTACGCATCATATATTTTCAGCCGGTATCCCTTTTCTGCCAGCTCATCGCTGACTTCTTTCAAGGCAGCCGCAGCTTCCTTCGTGAGAAAAGCCAGAGGCTCCTCATAGCCGTCGATCCGGTCCCCCACGAAATTGTATGTCGAATAGTATCGGATTTCGAGGATCGCATCCGGGACGGCTTCACTCAGCAGGACGAAATCCGAAGCGTCGTCCGACAGTTTTACGCCGTCCTCTCCGGTCTCAGTCTCATCGGCAGAAACACGAAGTCCGGCAAAGCAGAGAATAAAGACGAACAAGATCAAGACCGATACACGCACTTGTTTTTGTTTTTCCATAGATTTACTCCTTTCCGATTCTGTCTTCTTCATTTCGAAACTGCCGCGATCATCTTCAGCAGGTTCAGATACAGTCCTTTCAGATCCGTCTTTTTGTTCAGGCCTCCTATGATCATCATATGATCGCCGTGATAAACCGGACAGATATTCCATACGCCCGGACAGATGTTCTGCCTGTTCAGCTTCTGCTGTGGCTGTGGATCCGGCAAAACTTTGAATGAACGTAAGCACTATAGTTGCTCTGCGATCTCAAACAGCAACGACAGCGCTGTATCAAATGATGACGCCCCCCAGTCTCTTGCATCATACGCCCGAGGATCCGCAAGCGTGTCTGCCGTAAACAACAGCTGCCCAAACTGGACGCCGCGTTTTATGGCACATGCAGCAAGTGCTGCACATTCCATTTCGACGACAGAGCATCCCTCTTCCTTCCGGTAGGAAACCATGTCTTCCGTTTCCCGAAAGAAGCCGTCCGTCGTCCATGTGATACACTCTGACCAGGGGATCTTCTTTTTCTCCAGAACCTCTGTGATTGCCTGAATGATCTCCGTGTCAAGTTCCACAAACCGGGACGGCTGAAGATAATGGTAGGAGGTTCCTTCATCACGAAGCGCCTTTACCGGAACCAGAAATGCATTTTCCGGCAGATCCTGAAGCACTCCGCATGATCCTGCGCTCACAATCTTCCTGACCCCGCACGCAATCAGACTGTCCATACTCTGTGCTGCAGCTGACGCTCCAAGCGGTGCCTGGCACAGAACGACCGGACTGCCATTGTACTCGACCACATAAACCGGATAATCCTTTGTAATCGTATGCAGGACGGAAACACATATTGCGTCATGGGAAGCGGCATATGCATCCACAACCCCGCCAAGGAACGCATAGACACATTTCTCCGGCAGCTGTATCTTCTCCATGTTAAGGTTCGGCTTCAGAATCTCTTTCGATGCCGTATCATATTCCAGTATGGGGTATTGATTCTTGATAATCGACATTTTGGTTGTCCTTACCAGGCTGCGCAGGCTGAACGTGTCCGGTCTGTATGAGAGTTCCTGTTCGGATCAAACATAGCGGGATTGTATGTGGGTATGGTGATCCCGGAATTGTCGCCGGGAATGATCCTCTCAGGAAGGCCTTGCTTTACGGTTCTCAGAATGATTCTTAACCAGATTTCTTCCTTAAGAACAAAATATATCCAACAACCACGGCTGCTACTACAGGCAGGACCATGTCGCTTCCCGCCGCAAATTGATATGAACTCCGGGTGATAAAGGCTGAATACAAATAGTCAAGCAAATTCCAAAATGCCAGGAATGCAATTATAAACAGAATAAATGCAGCATACTTGTTCTTAATCATACGCCGTCTCCCTTGCTTCATGTCGTCCAACATCTGCTTCACCGAAATACCGGTCTTTTATCCGGACAGTGCCTTCTGCAGCCGTTTCTTCCGCATCACTGCTTCATCAGTCCTGCGCCGGCATTCCATGCCTTTCCGACCTTCTGGGTGGCAACATAATAACCATTCTGGAACTGATCAAAGATCAATGCATTCAGCTTCACCGGGTCGATCTTTCCGTTCTCAGAGAGCACCTTCTCATCCGCGCTGACATTGACGATCCGGCCAACCACAGCATGGAGATTCTCTGTCTGCGTGATCTCTGCCAGTTCACATTCCAACGTCACAGGAAATTCCGTAATGACCGGCGCATTCACATGAGTGCTCTTCTCTTCGTGATAGCCGGATCTTGCAAACTTATCCGGCATCTTGTTGCCGGTGGCGATTCCGTAATAATCCGCCACATCCATATGCTCCTGATCCGCAAGACTGACCGTAAATGCTCCGCTCTTGCGGATCGCCTTTGTCGTGGCATGGTCTTCGTCAATGAACAGCGCAATTTTGTCCATATCGCAGATCATGCCCCAGGCCGCGTTCATCACCTGGACCGTGTCATTCTCGTCGTAAGCAGCTACCATCAGTACCGGCATCGGAAATACCGCCGGCTGTGTTCCCAGATCTTTTCTCATTGTGTACACCTTTCCTTTCTGCATTCAATTGTTCCAGTCAGTTATCCTTGATTGCTCCTGTATCACTCCGGTTTCCGTTCATATCTCAATACCTGGTGACAATTCTCATCACTGCACCATAATAGCTTCGTCCAAACAGATTCAGATGGTTCAGCAGATGATACAGGTTATACAGATCTCTGCGCTCCGGGTATCCCGGCAGGATCTCTCCCGCCTGTCTGCAGGCATCATAGAATGCCGGCGCAAAGCCGCCGAACAGCTCCGTCATCGCAATGTCAGCCTCCGCATGTCCCACGTATACGGCAGGGTCGATCAGACAGGCATATCCATCCGGTCCGGTAACATAGTTCCCGCCCCACAGATCCCCATGAAGCAAGGATGGCCTGTCCGGATTAGTCAGATACCGGTCCAGATGATCCAAAAGACGCTGCATCGCTTTTCTTCCGGAAGCATCAAAGTATTCCTGTGCCCTCAGAAACTGTACCTCCAGACGGCAGTCCCGGAAAAATTCCACCCAATCTGTCCGGATTGCATTTACCTGTTTTCCGGCACCGATATAGTTATCTTCCACATACCCGTAATGCCCGCCCGGCGTCCACTCCGAAGGATCTGCCCTGTGCATGTCAGAGAGCGCTCTTCCGAACGCTTCCCAGTAATCCGGCCTCTTTAGCGCAGCCTCCAGGTACTCCATGATCAGGTAGGACCTGCCTTCCTGTATGCCGGAGGCGAAGACCTCCGGGACCCGGATCGTTCCGGTCTTCCGGATCGCTGACAGGCCTGATGACTCTGCCCGGAAGAAGCCGGCGTTCTCTTCCGAGTTCTCTTTCAGAAACACCCGCATTCCATCGGATAACGACACAAGATATGCCGCATTGATATCACCGCCGGAGACCGGCCGCATACCTGCAATCTCTGCTGCGGTTCCGAACACACGCTTTATGATCTCAGAATATACCATCATCCTTTCCTGTTCAAACTTTCTCTTTTGATGCCGCTGTCTCGCGCAGCTTCTTCAGGTTCTCTTCTATTTGCCCCGGATCTCCATCCTGTCAAGGATTCCTTGCACACTGATATCTGTGTGAGTCAGATACATCCGCATGACATCTTTGATCCATCCGGTTTCCACTCCGGTCTTATCCTTTATCCATTCCGCACTGCACCCTTTATCAGTATATCTTATAATTCTTTTTACCAAGGCATATTCCTGACTGGCATCACGCCTTTTCTTCCCGGTATCCTGCTTCGCCGCAGACTCTTCCATCTTTTCCGCAGGTGCATGTCCATAGTAGATTGTCTTCGGATTCCGGGACAGCAGACGTTCCCAGCTCTTCCCGATCGTTGTTCCCCTGTGCATCTCCAGTTCATAAAAGGGATTCAGATCTCCGACAAATATGCTGCCGTCATCCAGGCACAGAGAGATACTGTCTTCGCTGTGTCCGGGCGTCGATAAGATCTCTCCTGCAATTCCCATCTCCTGAAGAAAACTACGGCTGCTGTCGATACTGACTATCCTGATCCTTGCGTCATCAATAGGGCGGAACCTTTTTTCAGGTTCCCTTTGCAGGATAGCATCTGCGGTATGAATATGCTCACGCTGAACATCCATCACAACAATCGTCGGACCATACTCCGCGATTTCCTGCGCAATCCCGTAGTGGTCCGGATGAAAATGTGAGATCAGGATGTACGAAATCCTTTGAACCGGGATTCCGACTCTCCCCATCTCACTGCAAAAGGAACGGAATGTTCCTGCCCATCCGGTGTCAAATAACAGGACGCCTCCAGATCCACTGACCAGGTATGTGTTTGTCGAAGAATAATGCAGGCTGTGGTTCTTCATTACCGTTCACCTCCAATTCTCCTTTGCTTTCAGATTCATCTTATGATGTTGGGGTCAAAAGTACCTTTTGCCCCCAACTATGATGTACGGATCGCTCCGTTGCTTCGCAACTCCCGCGCTCCTCGGCCACTCCGCACTCTCATAATTTGCTAAAGCAAATTACTACGTGCTCCGTGTCCGGTGGGTCAACACCCCTTTCGCCTCTGGCAAGCAAGCTTGCCTCGGCTTCAGGGCTTTTGACCCTTACATCATCTTATTCAATACCAGAAGGGATACGATCAGCAGCACTGCGCAGGCTGCCAGCGCGATCCAGGGAGTACGGGTAAATCCGGTGATAAGGTAGCCGACAGCGCAGACCACGGCCACCAGCGTGGCGTATGGCAGCTGCGTTTCCACATGCCGGATGTGCTGACAGCCGGCACCGGTGGAAGCCAGGATCGTCGTGTCGGAAATGGGGGAACAGTGGTCGCCGTATACGGAGCCTGCCAGCGTCGCGCCCAGGGTTGGAATCAGCAGCCCGCCCGCGCCGTCAGCAGCACAGATCATCGTGACGATCGGAATCAGCATACCGAAGGTACCCCAGGAGGTGCCCATGGAAAAGCTCATGGCGGCGGCCACAATAAAGATCAGGAATGGCAGAAAGCCCAGGGGCAGGTTGGCCGTGCTGACAAAGCCGGAAATGAATTCGCCCGTGCCGATCAGCTGACGGCATACGCCGCCCAGGCTCCAGGACAAGATCAGGATCAGCATGGGCGGCACGATATTGGAAATGCCGCTGACGATGCCGGTCATAAATTCCCTGGGTTTCATCAGCCTGCGCGGAATGTACAACAGGAAGGCGGTCACAAGCCCCGCGAAAGCGCCCAGAGTCAGACCTGCGGTGGGATTGTAGCCAATTGCTTCCGAGAAAGGTGTGCCGCGGAAGAATCCGCCTACATAGGCCATGCCCAGGATGGCGCACACGATCAGCACCAGGATGGGCAGCACAAGGTCGATCACACTGCCCTTCGCGGGCGCGGCATTCGCGGCATCACCGCTGTCCTCTGTGACAGCCTGCTGCCCGGCGGCCAGCTCCGCGTGCTTCATAGGGCCAAAGTCCTTGCCGGTCCAGCAGATGAAGAGCACCATCAGGATGGTGAGCAGCGCATAGAGGTTATAAGGAATGGTAGAGAGGAATACGTTGAAGCCATTGGTCTGGCTGACCTCGCTGGCCACCGCCACCGCCCAGCTGGACACAGG
>CAMIVF010000056.1 GCA_946401715.1 uncultured Clostridia bacterium
TCGGCCAGAATTACCTCAAGCTCACATCCTGCAACACAACAGGCCTGATCCGTACGGTTGACTGCCTTGACAGAGCTTACGGTATCGAGAGAGTGGCCATCACCATCATCCGCCGCGTGGCAGATCCGGGCGACTATCACCGCGGACTGACCAACGCGCTGCAGATGGACAAAGCTCCGTCCCATCAGGCGGTAGACCTGATGACGATCATGCCGCATGTGCATGCGACCGGTATCCTGGTACACACGCCGGTGACCCACGGCCACATCATCACTGTGCTTGCGACCGCGAAGGATGGACGCAAGATCACGAAAGAAGAAGCGCTGGCAGCTTTCCAGAAGCATCCGCGTATCCGCGTCGTCTCCATCGACGAGGGCTTCAAGGGCAACGCTTCCCTGTTCAAGTATGCGAGAGATCTGGGCAACCGCCGCGGCGACATGTACGAGATCGGACTGTGGGAGGATTCCATCGTCGAGTCCGGCAATGACATCATGTACGCGATCAATATCCCGCAGGAGAGCGTAACGATTCCGGAGACCATGGACGCGATCCGCGCTTCCATGAAGATGCAGCTGACCCGTGAAGAGGGTACCGCTGAGACCAACAAGTATCTGGGAATCGGAAAGTTTAAGAAGTAATACTTGTTTTGTCCTCCGCCGCCCGGAATATCCGGGCGCGCCGGAGGACATTGCGGATATGGAATCAAGACCGGGAGAACAGACATGAGATTTGGAATCAACACGATTGACGAATTTGAACTGGCAGGAAAGACGGTCCTGTGCCGGGTGGATATGAACCAGCCGGTGGACAAGGCCACGGATACCCTGAAAAGCACACAGAGGATCGAAGCCTGTGCGCCGACGCTGAAAGAGCTTTCTGACAAAGGAGCGAAGGTCGTGGTGCTGTGCCATCAGGGCAGCGACATCGAATACCAGAATTTCTACTGCACCAGACCGCACGCGAAGGTACTTTCCTCCCTGATCGGGAAGGAAGTAAAGTGGGTAGAGGACGTGTGCGGGCCGACCGCCAGGGAAGCGATCCGCGCGATGAAGGACGGGGAGCTTCTGCTTCTGGATAACGTGCGTTTCTGCTCAGAGGAGCAGACGCTGTTCGAGCTGAAGCTGAAACTGTCCCATGAGGAACAGGCGAAGACACAGGTGGTCACGAAGCTGGCTCCGCTGGCGGATCTGTATGTATGTGACGCCTTCGCTGCAAGCCACAGAGATCAGCCGACCCTGTGCGGATTCGAACAGGTGCTTCCTTCCGCGATGGGCAGGCTGTTTGAGAAGGAATACTGCGTCATTTCCGAGCTGATGGAAAGCCCGGAGAAGCCCTGCGTGTTTGTCCTGGGCGGATCGAAGATCAGCGACGCCTTCATCATGATGGAGACTGTCCTGAAGAGCGGCAGCGCGGACAAGGTTCTGACCGGCGGTCTGGCAGGCAACATTCTGCTGCACGCTGTGGGACAGAAGATCGGGCAGAAGAGCATCGACTTCATCTATGCGAAGAATTACGAAGAATACATTCCAAAGGCGGCAGCGCTCGTCGAAAAGTACGGTGACAGGATTGTCCTTCCGGTGGATCTTGGAGGCGTAGAGGACGGAAAGCGTGTCGAGTACACACCGGAGAATGTGCCGGATGATTTCTCGGCGATCGACATCGGGGAGAAGACGATCGCTCTTTACTGTGACATGATCGCGAACGCGAAGACGGTATTCGTCAACGGCCCCATGGGTATCTTTGAAGAGAGCCTGAGCGAAGCGGGAACAAAGAAAATCTTTGAGGCGCTGGGTGAAACTGACGGCTACACGGTCGTCGGCGGAGGCGACTCCGTAACAGCCGCAAAGAAGTACAAGGTCACGGATAAGCTTGGCTATGTCTGCACGGGCGGCGGAGCGCTGATCCGCTTCCTGACCGGAGAAGAGCTGCCGGTCGTCAAAGCGCTGAGACATGCCGCGAAGGCATTTCCGGTATCCTGAAAGCATCAGAGGGAAAACCCGGGAGGCAGGCAAGACTGCCTTCCGGGTGAACATACTGCAGGAAAAAACCAGAGAAAAGCCGGAAAGAATCCGGGAAAGATGAGGACAGCCTGTTATGCAGATGGAATTCGGCTACGGAAAAGGGACACAGATTGTTGAGATTCCGGACAAGAACCTGATGGCTGTGCTGACAGCCAATGAGATGGAACATGCAAGAAGAGGCGCGGACGCGGTTGACTATGCGCTGGAGCATCCGATCGGCGCGCCGAAGCTTAGAGAGGTCGCGAAGAAAGGGCAGAAGGTTGCCGTAATCACCAGCGATATTTCCAGGCCGCTTCCCAGCTATGATGTCCTGCCTTCTGTCATCAGGGAACTGAATGCGGCAGGCGTGCCGGACGAAGATATCACGGTCGTGTTTGCGCTGGGATCCCACAGACATCATACGGAAGAAGAAAGGCGGCATCTGGCGGGCGATGAGATCTTTGAAAGAGTCCGCTGCGTTGATTCGGATCCGGAGGACTGCATCCATACCGGTACTTCCTCCAACGGAACGCCGTTTGATTTCTCCAGAAGTGTGGTGGAGGCGGATCTGCGCGTCGCGCTCGGCAATATAGAGTTTCATTACTTTGCGGGATATTCCGGCGGCGTCAAGGCGCTGATGCCCGGTGTCTCCACACCGGCTGCGATCCAGTGCAATCATTCCCTGATGGTATCGGAGAACGCGTGCGCAGGAAAGCTGGAAGGCAACCCCGTACGGCAGGATCTGGAGGAGGCGCTTCAGTACTGCCCGATTCACTATATCGTGAACGCAGTGCTCGATGAACACAAGCACATCGTGTACGCGGTGGCCGGAGATGTGATCGAGGCACATCGTGCAGGGTGCAGGTATCTGGACCAGATGTACCGCAAGCCGATTCCGGAGCGGGCGGATATTGTGCTTGTCTCGCAGGGCGGGGCACCGAAGGATGCCAATCTTTATCAGACCCAGAAAGCACTGGACAATGCGAAGCACGCGGTCAAAAAGGGCGGGACCATGATCGTGATCGGTGCCTGCAATGAAGGCCTGGGCAGCGCGCGTTTCGAGGAGTGGCTGGTCAACGCACCGACGGCGCATTCCATGGTTGAGCGGATCGCAAAGGATTTCCAGCTTGGAGGACACAAGGCTGCCGCAATTGCCATGGTGCTGGAAAACGCGCAGATTGACCTGGTCAGCGAGATGGACGATGACTTCGTAAGGAGCATTTTCCTGAATCCGCAGCCCGACGCGCAGACTGCATTCGACGAGGCAATGGAGCGCTACGGCGCGGATGCGACAGTCATCGCGATGCCGTTCGGCGGGGCGACGCTCCCGATGCCGCCGGCATAAAAAGGCAGGGAAGACCGACCGGATCGCACCATACGCGGAATTTTTGAAGACCGCAGACGATAAGATATGACAATTGACTGAAATCCGGATCGACTGATCCGTACATGGTATGGAATACCGCAGGAAAAGGAAGGAGAAAACAGCTTTATGGATTATGCAAAAGAGTCTCTGCGTCTGCATGAGGAATGGAAGGGCAAGATTGAGGTAGTGGCGACGGTTCCGGTCGCGACGAAGGATGACCTGTCTCTGGCGTATACGCCGGGAGTCGCGCAGCCCTGCCTGGAGATCCAGAAAGATCCGATCAAGTCATATGAGCTGACCAGACGTCACAATATGTGCGCGGTCATTACGGATGGTACGGCTGTTCTGGGCCTGGGCGACATCGGGCCGGAAGCAGGCATGCCGGTCATGGAAGGAAAGTGCGTGCTCTTCAAGTCCTTTGGCGATGTAGATGCCTTTCCGCTGTGTGTAAAGACAAAAGACGTGGATGAATTCGTCGAGACCGTCTACAATATATCCGGATCCTTCGGCGGCATCAACCTTGAGGACATCGCGGCACCGCGCTGCTTCGAGATTGAGCGGAAACTGAAGGAAAAGTGCGATATTCCGATCTTCCACGATGACCAGCATGGAACTGCCGTCATCACGCTGGCAGGCCTTCTGAATGCGCTGAAGGTTGTGGGCAAGAAGAAAGAAGACGTCAGAATCGTGACTTCCGGCGCGGGTGCTGCCGCGATTGCAATCGTGAAGCTTCTGCTTTCCGCGGGCTTTACGGATGTCACCATGTGCGACAGGAAGGGTGCGATCTATGAAGGCAGGGAAGGCCTGAACTGGATCAAGGAAGAGATGGCTCTTGTCACGAACAGGGAGAAGAAGAGCGGAAGCCTGGCGGACGTGCTCGCCGGAGCGGATGTCTTCATCGGTGTTTCCGCACCGGGAACTGTGACGACTGAGATGGTAAAGACCATGAACAAGGATGCCATCGTGTTTGCCTGCGCGAATCCGACGCCGGAGATCTTCCCGGATGACGCGAAAGCCGGCGGCGCTGCTGTCATCTCGACGGGACGCAGCGACTTCCCGAACCAGATCAACAACGTGCTGGCATTCCCGGGCATCTTCCGCGGCACCTTCGATGTACGCGCAAGCGATATCAATGAAGAGATGAAGATGGCTGCGGCCATGGCGCTCGCGGATCTGATCTCTGACGAAGAGCTGAACGCAGATTACATTATCCCGAAGGCATTTGACCCGAGAGTCGGCCCGGCAGTGGCAAAGGCAGTTGCCGAAGCGGCAAGGAAGAGCGGCGTAGCGCGGATCTGATGATTGCGGAAGCTTTACAGAAGCAAAGCAATCCGCTCATCATGCAGTATTCAAAGGAGGAAAAAGATGACAAAGGAACAGGTCAAAAAACTCCAGGAGTTTGCCCTGGAGATCCGGATCGGTACGGTGGAGTGCATCAAGTCCCGCGGTTTCGGCCATGTCGGCGGCTCTCTTTCCGTAGCGGATCTTCTGGCGGTACTTTATGGAGAAGTCATGAATGTGGATCCTTCCAACCCGAAGAAGGAAGACCGTGACAAGCTGGTGTGCTCCAAGGGACATGCAGGCCCTGCGGTGTACGCAACACTGGCGCTGAAGGGGTATTTCCCCTACGAGAAGCTGTTTACCCTCAATCAGCCGGGTACGGACCTCCCGTCCCACTGTGACAGGAAGAAGACGCCGGGTATCGATATGACGACGGGCTCCCTTGGACAGGGAACATCGACCGCTGTCGGACTGGCGCTGGGTGACAGGCTTCAGGGCAGAGACTGCCGGACCTTCCTGATCGTCGGCGACGGAGAAGC
This sequence comes from uncultured Clostridia bacterium, assembly GCA_946401715.1. Classification (GTDB taxonomy): domain Bacteria; phylum Bacillota; class Clostridia; order Lachnospirales; family Lachnospiraceae; genus Porcincola. The sequence continues at coordinate 5,187 of CAMIVF010000056.1, forward strand.
GGAAGAAGGACAGGTATGGGAAGCGGCAATGTTTACCGCTGCCAAGAAGCTGACCAATCTGGTCTGGATCATCGACTGGAACAAGAAGCAGCTTGACGGGTATATCAAGGATGTCAACGACCCGGGTGACTACCGTGCGAAGTTCGAAGCCTTTGGCTTTGATGCTGTGACGGTCGACGGCCATGATGTCGAAAAGCTCTATGAAGCGCTGACGAAGAAGGCGGAGGACAAGCCCATCGCCATCATCATGGATTCCGTAAAGGGCAAGGGCGTGACCGCTGTCGAGCAGACGATGGCGAATCATTCCATGAAGGGCGGACAGGAAATGTTTGACGGATGGCTTGCTGAGCTTCGTGAGAAGCAGGCTGCCATGAAGGCGTAAGGAGGTGCGGAATGGAAATCGTATATAACGGCAATCAGGATTCCAGATTGTATAAGGCCGTGATCGGTGAGACCATCGACGCGCTGATGAAAGAAGACGAAAAGGTTGTCTGGCTGGACGCGGACCTGAGAGGCTGCAGCGGAACGGCCGGAAAAGAGGGAGACCGCTACATCAACTGCGGAATCGCCGAGGCGAACATGATCGGTATCGCTGCAGGCCTGTCCGCGTCCGGTATGAAGCCCTATGCACATTCCTTTGGTCCGTTCGCCTCCAGAAGAGCTTATGACCAGGCATTTCTGGCAGCAGGCTATGCAGGCAACGCTGTGACGATCATTGGTACAGATCCCGGCATCACGGCTGCCTTCAACGGCGGCACGCATATGCCTTTTGAAGATATGGCTCTGTACCGTGCGATGCCGGAAGCGACTGTCTACGACATCACCGACGTACCGATGCTCATCGATACACTGAAAAAGGCGAAGGATATGCCGGGTGTGAAGTACATCCGTGTACCCAGAGCCGGATCCTTCCAGATCTACGCGGATGGCTCCTCCTTCACGCCCGGTAAGGGAGTTGTCCTGCGCGAAGGGACAGACGCCCTGATCGTCGCGAGCGGCATCATGGTGAAGGAAGCACTGGAAGCTGCGAAAGCACTGGCTCAAGAAGGCATCGAGTGTGCCGTGATCGATCCCATAACAGTCAAGCCGCTGGATGTGGATCTGGTCCGCGAGTGGGCACAGAAGACCGGTGTCGTCGTGACAGCCGAGAATCACAACAGGATCGGTGGTCTGACCAGCGCGGTTGAGGATGCACTGATCGGCATGCCGCTGAAGTTCGGCCATGTCGCGGTGGAAGATACCTGGGGCGAGGTCGGCCCGCTGGATTATCTGCGAGAGAGGTTTGACCTGACCTGTGATCATATCGCACGGGTGGTCCGGGAATTAAGAGCCTGACAAGAAAAAACAATTTACAAAAATGCAAAATATGGTATTATTTAAACAAGTAGGCTGTTTGAATGAGTTTGAAGAATCATTCAGAGATAACACTGTGATTCATCCGGAGAAGGTTCCGGAATAATTGGGCGTCAGCCCGGATAAGAAAAGGAGGGTTTTAGAATGAAAAGGAAATTGGCAGCATTGTTTGCAGGAGTTTTTCTGGCAGGAGCCCTGAGCATTCCGGCAATGGCAGAAGACGACTACACCATCGCGGTAAATCTGAAGACTCTGTCCAGTGAGTACTGGCAGAACGTGAAGTCCGGTATTGACAAGGCGGCGGAAGAACTCGGCCTGACAATTGACGTACAGGGCGCGGCAGCCGAGACAGAGATTGCGGAGCAGGTACAGCAGCTTGAAACCATGCTGGCTGCGAACCCGGATGCAATCATCATTGCTCCGTTGGATGGCGATGCGGTAATCGGTGCGATCGAGAGTTCCGGATATACCGGAAAGGTTATTTTCTGCGATACAAACTGCGATTATGAGAATAAGGTTTCCTTTGTCGGAACTTCCAACGAGGATGCGGCTTACAGCGGCGGCGTCTACGGCGCGAAGATCAACGGCGATGATACCAAGGCTCTGATTATCTATGGCCAGGAAGGTGACAATACTTCCAACCTTCGTAAGAGCGGATATGAGAAGGCTCTGAAGGAAGCAGGCCTGGAGCCGGTTGCTGAGATGTCCGGACAGAATACGACTGATGGCGCGACCAAGACGATGGAAGATATGCTGAACGCATATCCGGATGGCATCAACCTGGTACTCTGCCACAATGATGATACTGCAATCGGCGCCCTGAACGCGATTCAGGCGGCAGGAGCAGAAGGCATCTCCATCATCGGCTTCGACGGCAATCAGTCCGCGATCGAGCTGATCGATGCCGGCGACATCACTGCGACAATCGCTCAGCAGCCGGCACTGATGGGATATGAGTCAGTCATGACCGCTGTTGCTGCGCTCAAGGGCGAGGAAGTCGAAGAGAATGTGTCTGTTGACACCGTCATCATCGATGCCGAGAACTGCAAGGATTATCTTGCGGAGTAATTGTGAAAGCGGCCTGGAGATTCAATATAATCATCATACATAAGTGATTTTTACCGGTTGGACGGTCTGGGTCTTTCCTGGACCGTCCAACTTTTCAGGACTGGTGATTCAGTCATCTGAGCACAGCCCTCAGACATAATGAAAGGAGCGTGATGCACCAGTGGCCGATTATGTGGTGGAGCTGAAGAATGTTACAAAACGGTTCCCGGGTGTCATAGCCATGCACAACATGCATATTCAGATCCGGCCCGGAGAAATCCATGGCCTGATCGGAGAGAACGGAGCCGGGAAGTCGACTCTGATCAAGGTACTGACCGGTGTTCATATCCCGGAAGAAGGCGAGATCTTTGTAGACGGGCAGAAGGTGTCTTTTTCAAATCCGGTTCATGCCCGTGAGGCGGGAATTGCGTGTGTTTACCAGGAACTGAATATTGTTCCGATGCTTCCGGTCGTGGACAATGTATTTATGGGAAGAAAAGTCACAAAGTCTTCCGGACTTCTGGATTATCCCCGTATGCATAAGGAAGCGCATGAGGCGCTGACTCTCCTGGGACATCCTGAGGTCGATACCCATATAGAATGCGGCAAACTTGGTATGGGTCTTCAGCAGATGGTTGAGATTGCAAAGGCAGTTTCCGTGAAGGCAAAGCTGCTGATCATGGATGAGCCGACTTCTTCTCTGGGTGAGCAGGAAGTAAAGCAGCTGATGTTGACTGTCCGCAAGCTGAAAGCTGAGGGAATCGCGATTTTGTTTGTCTCTCATAAACTGGAAGAACTGTTTGAACTGTGTGACCGTGTCACGGTCATGCGTGACGGAGAACATATCCTGACAGAGGATATGTCGAATATGACAAACGACAAGCTGATCCAGGCAATGGTCGGCAGATCTCTGGAAAATCAGTTCCCGAAAGAATTCGGAACCAGAGGAGAATGTATGCTGGAGGTGAAGAACCTCAATGAACTGGGTGTGCTCAAGAATGTCAGCTTCAAGGCTTACGGCGGTGAGATCCTTGCGTTCGCGGGCCTTGTCGGTGCAGGACGAACGGAGACGATGAGAGCGCTGTTCGGCGCGGATAAGATCGATTCCGGAGAGATATATATCCAGGGTAAAAAAGTAAAGAACGGGTCTCCCGGACAGGCGATCAGGAACGGAATCGCATTTCTGACAGAAGACAGAAAGGGGCAGGGCCTGGTTCTTTCCGAGAGTATAAAGATGAACCTGATCCTGGCAAACATGAAAAAGTTTACCCGCAGGTTCCTTCTGGATCATGGAAAGATCGCGGAAAACAGTCAGGATATGATTGGAACGCTACGGATTAAAACACCGAGTGCCGATGAGATAACGGCCCAGCTTTCCGGCGGAAACCAGCAGAAGGTAGTTATCGGAAAGTGGATCAACTGTGACGCCAAGATCTATATCTTTGATGAACCAACCAGAGGAATCGACGTTGGTGCCAAAGTTGAAGTGTATAACGTTATGAACAAGCTGGTGAAGGAAGGAAAATGCGTGATCATGGTGTCCTCCGAACTGCCCGAGGTACTGGGAATGGCTGACCGCGTCATCGTAATGCGGGAAGGCGAGATTATGGGTGAACTGGAGCGGGGCAGTGATCAGTTCAATCAGGAAGATATCATGAGAGCAGCATGGGGAGGAAGAATCGCATGAAGAGCAATGAGAAGAAAACAGGCATTGGCGATATTCTAATGAAGCTTGGACCGCTGCTGGTTCTGGCGTTGCTATTTATCATTTTCACGATTACTCTGCCGGGCAGGTTCCTGCAGATTCCGAATCTGATGAACATTCTGAAGCAGACGAGTGTGAACTGTCTGATCGCGTCAGGTATGCTGCTTGCGTTGATCACAGCCGGTATTGATCTGTCTGTGGGGTACAATGCGATTCTGGCAACCTGCCTGATCGGCGTTATGATGCAGTCAGGCATCACGAATCCGTTCCTCCTGATTATCTGCGCGATCCTGGTCTCGACGTTCTGCGGGTTCATGAACGGTACTCTGCTTACGAGACTGGACCTTCCCCATCCGTTTGTTTCAACGCTGGGCATGAAGTTCGTCCTCTGGGGTCTTGCGCTTCTGATCACGCATTCCCAGACGATCGGATTTGCCAATAAGGGAATTGACGCGGTTCTTTGGATCGGCAAGGCGACGATTTTCCCGATCGGATTCCCGGTCTGCTTTATTCTGGTTGTCATATTCTACATCCTGTTCCATATCTTCCTGAACCACACTCCGCTTGGACGCCAGATCTACTGCGTCGGCGGCAATCCGGAAGCGGCCAGGATGTCCGGTATCCGTTCCAAGGATGTGCTGACGATCGTATATACGATCTCCGGTTTCATGTGTGGTGTCTCAGGCATCGTGCTTGCCGGCCGTCTGAATACGGCAAATACCGCATCTGCCGGTACATTTGATACAGACGCCATTGCCGCCTGCATCATCGGCGGCGCGTCGTTCCGCGGCGGCAAAGGAACGATCTGGGGCTGCATGATCGGAGCAATGCTGATCGCAACGATCCGTAACGGACTGAACCTGTTCAGCGCCGGCAACGATATCCAGTATATCGTCATCGGTCTGGTCATCATTGGTGCGGTTACAATCGACGTGTTCCGTGGAAAGATGGAAGCAAATGCCCGCAAGATGGCAAATGCGAAGAAGTGATTTCCGAGGGGTCATGTACCCTGGATGAATGGAATAAGAAGAGCAGTTTTGATTGGGCAGGGGAGAATGACATCTTCTCTGCTCTGTTGTTTTGGCAGGAAGGCTGTGATTGGACATGGCAGGAAAGGAAATGTTATATGGTACGCGACAGACAATTTTACCGTGACTTTTTTGCCATGTGGATCGTGCTGGTGCTGCAGAATGTAATCACGCTGAGCGTGAATCTTGCGGACAACATGATGCTGGGCGCCTACAGTGAGACAGCTCTGGCCGGCGTGGCGGCTGTCAACCAGATTCAGTTTGTCTACCAGCAGCTGCTGATCTCCTTCGGGGAAGCCGCGGTCATCCTGGGGACCCAGTATTACGGCAGGCAGCAGACAGAACCGGTGAAGCGGCTTGCAAAGTGCGCGATGGTGACAGGGGTGATTCTGTCAGCGGTCCTCTTTCTGGCAGCAAGCCTGATCCCGCGGCAGCTGATGCTGATCTTTACAACAGACGAAGCGATCATCGCGCAGGGGATGATCTATCTTGAGACGATCCGTTTTACCTATCTGGTTTTTGCCGTCGCGCAGATGCTGCTTTACACGCTGCGGATTGTCGGATCGGTGCGAATCTCCCTGTATCTCTCTCTGACGGCACTGGTGGTCAATTGCTTCTGGAACTATACACTGATCTATGGCCGGTTTGGCATGCCGTCCCTGGGAACGAAGGGAGCCGCGATCGCGACGCTGATCTCCCGGGTCGTGGAGCTGGCTGTTCTGATCGGATATATTGCGCTTAGCGAGAAGAAGCTCAGACTGAGCTGGAGGGA
>CAMIVF010000057.1 GCA_946401715.1 uncultured Clostridia bacterium
GGAGTTCTTGTTCGCGCCGACGGTGCCGTCCGCGCCCAGACCCCAGAACTTGCAGTTCGTGGTGCCCTCCGGCGTGGTGACCAGCGGCTTGCCGACCGGCAGAGACAGGTTGGTCACATCATCCACGATACCGATGGTGAACATCGCCTTCTCGGTATTCTCGAACACTGCCACGATCTGTGCCGGGGTAGTATCCTTGGAACCAAGACCGTAACGGCCGGACAGAACCTTCACCGCATCGAACTTCGTTCCCTTGAGCGCCGCGACAACGTCGAGGTACAGCGGCTCGCCGAGCGCGCCCGGCTCCTTCGTTCTGTCGAGGACGCTGATGACCTTGACCGTATCCGGAATCGCATCGATCAGAGCCTTCGCGCTGAACGGACGATACAGGCGGACCTTGACAACGCCGACCTTCTCACCCTTCGCGGTCAGGTAGTCAATGGTCTCCTCGATGGTTTCATTGACAGAACCCATGGCGATGATCACGTGCTCCGCGTCAGCCGCGCCGTAGTAGTTGAACAGCTTATAGTCGGTGCCGATCTTGGCATTGATCTTGTCCATGTTCGCCTGGACGATCTCCGGCATGGCGTCATAGTACGGATTGATCGCTTCACGCGCCTGGAAGAAGATATCCGGGTTCTGCGCGGAGCCTCTCTGGCACGGATGGTTCGGATTCAGGCTCTGGTCCTTCCACGCCTGCATCGCGTCAAAGTCGTACATCTCCTTCAGGTCTTCGAAATCCCACTGCTCGATCTTCTGGATCTCATGGGAGGTGCGGAAGCCGTCGAAGAAATTGATAAACGGCAGACGTCCCTGAATCGCGGAAAGATGGGCGACCGGCGTAAGGTCCATGACCTCCTGGACGCTCGATTCGCAGAGCATGCATGCTCCGGTCTGACGACATGCGTAGACATCAGAGTGATCACCGAAGATGGAAAGTGCATGGGAAGCCAGCGCACGTGCAGAAACATCAAACACGCCCGGAAGCCTCTCACCTGCGATCTTGTACATGTTCGGGATCATAAGAAGCAGACCCTGGGAAGCGGTGTAGGTCGTGGTCAGCGCGCCTGCTGCCAGTGAGCCGTGGACGGCGCCTGCGGCACCTGCCTCGGACTGCATCTCCGTGATCTGTACGGTCTGGCCAAAGATGTTCTTCAATCCCTGCGTTGCCCATTCATCGGTGTGTTCCGGCATAACGGACGACGGAGTGATCGGATACATGGCCGCGACTTCGGTAAATGCATATGATGCATAAGCCGCAGCCTGATTCCCATCCATGGTCTTCATTTGTCTTGCCATTTTGTTTCCTCCTTCTTGGAATTATTATTAATTGAAACACACAAAAAAGGCAGCCGAAACCGCTGCCTCCCCCTTGCGCGTTCTCAAACCGATGTTATTGTAGCATAATTAAACATGCTTGTCTATTTGGCAGAACGTGATTTACGAACATTTTGGGCATATTTTGGCACATTTCTGACTCATGCGCGCAAAAAACAACAGCTATGTGTTTCGGGAATCCGGGCTGCAAGCCACATCTCCGCCACGGTCACCAGAGCCTCCCCAAGGCAGACCTCATAGCAGCAGATCGTGAAGAACAGGAGCGAATCACGCCGCTTTCTCATATTTCAAAGTTGATGCAGCCAGTTTTGGCAGAGCAAAGCCAGACTGGTACTTAGATTCACCAGTGCCCTCCATCACCTGTGTCTGCGCAGCAGCTGCAGGCTGACGGCCCCCGGCAGACAGCAGAAACAATATGGAGAACAATACAATAGCCCCTGCAAATCCGACAGCACGGTTCCTCTGCTCCTTCTTTATATGATCAGTCCATTCCTTCCTGAAAAACTGAGAAACATTGTCGTTTTCTCTCATAAGCATACCCGAATGCCGTATCAGTCACCATAATACGCTTTCTTCGTCTGTGGAAGAAATAGAAAGTAAGTCCTGTATTTCCCTTTCTTTACAAACATCTCCACACCATATGACGATTTCCATCCGGATATCTTCTGATTATTTTTGATGCGCTTTCTCCCTTTCGGAGTCAGATAAAATGCAGCCTTCATCTTAAAGCCTTTTTTTAGCTTATACTTTATCCTGCTCCCGTTTTTCACCTTACCCTTCACATCGCCGATCGGTACTTCGATGCATCCGTCAAGCAATCCATCTGTCATCCAGCATTTTTTTGTATATTTGACAATATTCTTCGATCCGATCTTTAATGACTTGAAAGGAGATGCGGTAATGTCCTTTGCGTAAGATGGCTCAGACCGGATTGCAGTCAGGCAAAAACAGATGATGCAGAACACAGCGATCAAAGCGCCTGTTCTCTTCCATAGCTTTGATAATTCCATTCTTTTCACAGCTTTGTTCCTCCTTGATAGAAGCAATTGTTATCCTGTCGTTGTGCTGTCGAACAGATACAAGGATACTCCTTGCACACCTCACGCAAACCCGTACATACGACTTTCATACGACTTCTCCTGCCTGTTCCTCAAATCATGAAAGTTCATGTTTCGGCTCTCAACAGTTCTCCGCTTTATCACGGGCTGTGTGTCAGTTTCAGTCCTCACCGTGCTCCAGAGACGTGTAGATGGTTCTCTTTCTTGCCATCTCATCGCTGGCCAGGTATTCATCGTAGGTCGTGATCTTGTCGATCAGCTTCCCGTTCGGCAGGATCTCCATGATCCGGTTCGCCGTCGTCTGGACGATCTGATGGTCGCGGGACGAGAACAGTTCCACGGACGGGAACTTGATCATGCCGTTGTTGAGTGCCGTGATCGATTCCATGTCCAGATGGTTGGTCGGCTCGTCAAAGATCAGCACATTGGCGCCTGAAATCATCATTCTGGAGAACAGGCAGCGCACCTTCTCACCGCCGGACAGCACGCGCACATACTTGTCGCCGTCCTCGCCGGAGAAGAGCATTCTGCCGAGGAAGCCTCTGACATAGGTCTGGTCCTTGATCTCGGAATACTGTGTCAGCCACTGGGCGATCGTCAGATCACTCTCGAATTCCTCCGTGTAATCCTTCGGGAAGTAGGCACGGCTTGTGGTGACGCCCCACTTGAAGGTTCCCTCGTCCGGCTCCTCTTCTCCCATCAGGATGCGGAAGAACATCGTCTTGGCGATTTCATTTCCGCCGACAAACGCCACCTTGTCCTCCCGTCCCAGCGTGAAGGAAATGTCATCGAGGAGCTTTACGCCGTTGACGGTTTTCGAGATGTTATGGACCTCAAGGACTTCATTGCCGATCTCGCGCTCCGGGCGGAAGTCAATGTAAGGATACTTCCTGCTGGAGGGACGGATGTCCTCGAGCTGGATCTTCTCCAGGGCTCTCTTGCGGCTCGTCGCCTGCTTGGACTTGGAGGCGTTGGCCGAGAAGCGCTGGATGAACTCCTGCAGTTCCTTGATCTTTTCTTCTTTCTTCTTGTTCGCTTCCTTCATCTGACGGATCATCAGCTGGGAGGACTCGTACCAGAAGTCATAGTTGCCGGCGTACAGCTGGATCTTTCCGTAATCAATGTCAGCGATATGCGTGCAGACCTTGTTCAGGAAATAACGGTCATGCGAGACCACGATCACCGTATTGTCAAAGTTGATCAGGAATTCCTCGAGCCAGCCGATGGCATCCAGATCCAGATGGTTGGTCGGCTCGTCGAGGAGAAGAATGTCGGGGTTGCCGAACAGCGCACGTGCCAGCAGAACCTTGACCTTCTCATTGCCGGTCAGGTCTTTCATCACGGCATGATGCTTCTCCGTCGGGATCCCAAGTCCGTTCAGCAAAGACTCTGCGTCGGACTCTGCTTCCCAGCCGTTCATCTCGGCAAACTCTGTCTCCAGTTCACTGGCGCGGATGCCATCTTCGTCGGAGAAGTCCGGCTTCGCGTACAGCGCGTCCTTCTCTTTCGACACCTCAAACAGGCGCATGTTTCCCTGAATGACCGTCTCCAGGACATCCTGCTCATCATACTTGAAATGATCCTGTTCCAGTACGCTCATCCGCTGCCCCGGCGTCATGGTGACCGAGCCGGACGAAGTCTCCAGCTCCCCGGAAAGAACCTTTAAAAACGTAGACTTTCCCGCGCCGTTCGCGCCGATCACGCCATAGCAGTTCCCCTCGGTGAACTTAATGTTGACGTCCTCGAACAGAGCCTTCTTGCCGAGTCTGAGAGTTACATCATTTACGCTGATCATAGATTGTCTCCTTCAAATTCATGATAAATGCGCCGGAAGCAGCTTATCTGTTGCTGCCAAGTCCTTTGCTCCTGAACCAGTAAGTGTAAAAGTCGCCAAATCCCATGGAAGCATACAGTTTTTTCGCCTTCCGGTTGTCAGATACCACCTGCAGGTAAGCTCTTTTGGCCCCGGCTTCCTGCGCCTCCTTCAGCAAGGTTGAACATACCGCCCTTGCGTATCCCCGGCTCCAGCAGCTCGGACTGACATAGATTGCATAGATCCCGACCCACTCACGGTCCAGGATTCCAAGCCCGGAAGCCACCATCCTGCCGTCGATCTCCACAGAGGCGGCAATCGTCTTTTTCGGTATGGCCGCGTACATTTTCGGTACAATCCTTCGAAGAGCCGGATCGGAGGTGCCGTTCAGGGAAAAGAGTCCCTGCAGCCATTCGTCCGTGACAAATGCGCCCAGCTGAACAGTCAGGTCTTCCCCGTAATGGACGAGCGTGGGAAGGTTCAGCCGGTTTCCGAACAGATACTCTTTTCCTGTCTCCTTTAATAGACGGGCTTTTGTGAGATCCATCGTCATCACATCCGTGCGGTGACGGATCAGATACCCCTGGGATTCCAGCAGCTGGTCAAATGCCGGTTCCAGAAGCGGCTGGATCTTAAAGTTCGAAGGACACCCCAGATCCCGGTAGATTCTCTCGCAGTAGAGGATCTTTTCCTCGATCGGTATGGTACTCTCCCCGATCTGCTCCACGGAGTTGGTCCGGTAAGTATAATTGTGAGAGTATCTCAGAATCCAGCCGTCATAGAATTCAATCCGGTAAGACGGCCATGCGTTGAGAGACATCTCCTCCATGTGTTTGATTTTCTGGCTCTGTTCCTGTGTCACTTCTTCACCGGACTTTCTTTCCTGCATACAGGATTGCCAGCGGCGTCCCTGCCGCAATCAGATGCTTTCTCAGATCACTCTGTCCTTCTTATCCTTCTGCCTGCCACCGGCCGGCGGCGCCGCACGGAAGGACCAGCCCGCTGTCCGTCACCGGAAGGCCGACCTCCTGGGAATCAACCGTTCCGCCGAAGCGGCTGACGACCTCCGTGTGGATCAGATAAGTCAGCACTGCCGGGGCCAGCCCGGTCGTATAGGAATTGAGCAGGCAGAACAACGGTCTGTCCGAAAGAAGGGATGCTGTCAGCTGCACCAGCTCGTGCAGGCTGTCTTCGATCTTCCACAGCTCGCCCTTCGGTCCGCGGCCGTAAGAGGGCGGATCCATAATGATCCCGTCGTAGGTATTTCCGCGGCGGATCTCCCGTTCCACAAACTTCCTGCAGTCGTCCACAAGCCATCTGACAGGTGCTTCGGACAGCCCGCTGGAAGCGGCGTTCTCTTTCGCCCACTGCGTCATTCCCTTTGACGCGTCTACATGCGTGACGGCCGCGCCGGCGCTTGCGGCTGCGATCGTGGCGCCGCCTGTATACGCGAACAGATTCAGCACACGGACCGGATGCGCAGACTGCGCGGTCCGCCCGGCTGATACCGCCTTCCTGATGATGGCAGAGAACCATTCCCAGTTCACCGCCTGCTCCGGGAACAGTCCTGTATGCTTGAAGGAAAACGGCTTCAGGTGAAAGGTCAGCGTCTGCTGTCCCAGCGGATACTGAATCGTCCACTGCTTCGGCAGGTTCCGGAATTCCCATTCCCCGCCGCCGGACTTTGACCGGTGATAGATACCGTTTGGTTTCCTCCAGCCAGGATTCCTGCGCTCCGTATTCCAGATGACCTGAGGATCCGGCCGCACCAGCAGGTATTCCCCCCAGCGCTCCAGCTTCTCTCCTGCGGAAGTATCCAGGACCTCATAATCAGTCCAGCCATCTGCCGTAAACATCTGCGTGTCTATGCTCCTTCATTCTCTCAATGCCAGGTTCTGTGTGTTGTCTTCTCCGCACACCCTTCGTCATTTCTGCCGCAGGCTGTCCATATCACTGCAGTCCGGACCGCAGCAAAGGAATCAGTTCCTCGAAAGCGCCGATCTCAGGGACTCCTTCTGCCTGCGCATCCACATCCCCGAATCCGTATCCTGCATAGATGAACCCGGCCCCGGCCTGGCGGGCCGCTTCCAGGTCGCCTGCCGTATCACCGACATACACTGCCGTATCCAGCGCATTTCGCTCTGCACACAGACGGATATTGCTGCCCTTCTCCTTCAGGGTGTCCTCAAAGCAGAGATGATCCTCAATCAGGTTCTCCTCTCCCAGCGCTTTCAGACAGTCTTCGATATATCCCTTCTGGCAGTTGCTGACGATATACAGATGCCAGCCCTCCGCGCGCAGTGTCTCAAGCGTTTCCCTGACCTGAGGATACACATTGCCCGGGTGATCCCGCAGATACGCCACCTCATAGCGCATCGCTTCATCCAGCACCTCACGCCTGCGCGCAACCGGCAGATATCCGAAGAGCATGTCCGCAATCTCAAACATGGTCTTCCCGAGGCACTGACGCATCTGGTCACTCGTGATGGTTTCTTCCACGTCCGGCACCTTCGCAAGCGCAGCATTCCAGGACTCGGTGATCACGTCCACCGCATCCCATAAAGTCCCATCCACATCCAGTATAATGCCGCGTCTGGGAGAAGTATTGTTTTCTGTCATCATACACTCTTTCATCCGTTGATCAGTCCCAGCTTCCTGTCCTGTCCGGGTCCGTCCTTTGTGACCGTCACCTGTTTCAGCCTGACTCCGTTTTCTCCGAAGTGGAGCCGGAACACATTGCTGCGCATCGTTGCGAGGAACCGCACGTGCTTAGTGACCGTTTTTCCGTTCGTCCCGCTCCAGACCAGCATCGCCAGCGGAACCGTTGTAAAGAAAAATGACACCGGCACCTGTGCCACGCCTGCGGCCGTACATTCTGCTTCAAATGCAAATGTATAATAGCTTCCGGGCTCCATCACAAAGCCCAGCAGGCTGTCATCCCCTCTTGCACATGGAAGATCCGACAGATCCACCGTCAGGCCTTCCTGCGGGATCTTCTCAAACTGTACGACTGCTGCCGCGTCCAGTTTCTCACCCTGCGGCGCGTTGAAAACCTCTACCGTAGTGCCTTCCCGGCACAGCCTTCTCATCGCCTCGCTCTTCAGGGCGAACCTGCAGATGTTCAGCGCACTCCTCTGAAGCTCTCCGCGGGTCAGCCGTCCCTGTGAGACCGCGTCCCTCAGAGTTCCCCTGAAACGCGGATCCCTGGAGATTCCGAGGGTCTTTGCCTGGGTTTCGCTCACAAACTTTCCTTCCAGGTCCTGACTGTACTCCAGGCCGTGTCCGAGGTTCTCTCCGTCAGGAACAACCATATACAAGTCATTCTGCGCTCTTACCATCGTGCTGAAATCCGCGATGTTCCCGGCCATCAGATCATCGGTCAGACCGGCTTCGTCCGGCAGGTCCGGCGCGCTCTGCGTACAGTCTGTTCCTTCACTCCTTACGCGTTCGCTGGCGGCATTCATCTCATCAGATCCGGCAAGCCTTTTCTCAATCAGCCCGGCGGGGCTGAAGGAAGCCCACCAGTCCGTCATGACAATCCCGTCAAATCCCCATTCCTCACGCAGGATGGTGGTTGTCAGGTCATAAAGAGAGGAGGTGTGTACGCCATTCAGCATCCCGTAGGAAGTCATGATTGCGTCCGCGCCGCCTTCCCGCACCGCGATCTCAAACCCGCGAAGGTAGATCTCCCGCAGGGCCCGCTGCGAAACAACGCTGTCCAGGCTTCTGCGGTGTGTCTCCCGGTTGTTCGCCGCGAAATGCTTCAGGACTCCTGTGACATGATGCTTCTGAAGTCCCTTCAGCTGTGCGGAAGCAATCACGCCCGTCACATAAGGATCCTCGGAAAAATACTCGAAATTGCGGCCGTTCAGGGGATGCCTGTGAATATTGATGCCGGGACCGAGCAGACAGTCGACGCGGTTCTTGACCATCTCCAGGCCAAGATACGAAAACAGCTCCGTATTCAGTTCCGGGTCGAAGGTACATGCCAGCAGGGTTCCGCTCGGAAGGGAAAACGCATGATCGCCGCAGTCAAGCCGCATGCCGCTTGGCCCGTCGGAGCAGCACAGTGCAGGGATGTCTCTCTGCCTGAGCTTCTGGCTGACGCCTCCGAACGCCGCCGCGGTACCGGGCGTCACCAGAGGGCTTCCCATTCCCTCTCCGCGCACGATCGAAGACAGCTCCGTATCCGTCAGCTGTGAGATAAAATCTTCCAGCGTACAGGTTCCTTCCCTGACATCGGTCAGTCTCAAATCTCCTACCGTATAAGGGAATTCATAAGGCAGGTCTTCGTAAATCCGCTTCTCATTGTCGATGGATCTGAGCGGAACGTCTTCATATTCGATCCGTAAAACGGGATCCTCCCATCCGACAGCGCTTTTTGCTGCCTTTGCCCGGATTTCTTTCCCGGCTTCCTCCTGCCCGGTGCCGTCTTCGTCAGGCCAAAGCTCCCTGGCCCTTGCCGCAGCGTAGTCTTCCGCATCCGGACGCTCTATGTAAGAAGCGATATCCGGACTGTCCGAATCCCCGCAGCGCATGACCATGCGCCGGAACGGCCGGACCGGGGCGCAGGCTTCCTTGGCCTGTTCGATCGGCCAGTTGCCGGAGATCTCGAACGCACCGCTCTCCTTCGTGATGCAGACCGCGTCACGCACATTTTCCCCGGCAAAAAGATCATACCGGCCTGGTTCCAGCACCCAGCAGCCGGGATCCTTCGTCGCGCCGGAATCATCAAACGACGCAAACCTTCTCACCGGAATCGCGAAGGAAATGGTCTCACTCTCTCCCGGCGCAAGCAGTTTCGTTTTCCTGAAATCCACCAGGACTCTCGCGCTCTTGCCCAGCTCTCCCTGCGGACAGCGCGCGTAGACCTGTACGACCTGCCGTCCGCTCCTTTGTCCGGTGTTGGTCACAATCGCATCGAAGTCAATGGAAAGCCTGCTTCCCACTTCCTTCTCTCTCGCCGTCACCCTGCGAAATTCCATCGAAAACGTGGTATAGGTCAGGCCGAATCCGAAGGGATATAGAACGCGGTTCCTTGCGACAGATTCAAAGTAGCGGTAACCGACATAGATGTCCTCTTCATAGACATCCGCATCGCCTGTTCCAAAGTTCGCGTACGCCGGATAGTCGGACAGGGACTTCGCGATGGTATCGGTCAGGTGCCCGCCGGGGTTCACTCTGCCTGTCAGAACGTCGGCAACACCCAGCCCGCCGGCCATTCCGCCCTGCCACACATACAGAACCGCGTCCGGCTGAATCTGTTCCACGAAGGACATATCTATGATGGATCCGACATTCAGAAGGACGATCATACGGTCAAATGCACCGCGCACCAAAGACAGCATCTGAAGCTCTGTGTCAGTCAAAAGCCAGGAGCCCGGCTCCTGCGTCGTGTCACGGTCTTCTCCCGCGGTACGGGCCAGGATGCAGACTGCCGCGTCAGAACGCTCTGCGGCACTCCGGACGATCTCTTCGCTAAGCGGCATCTCCGGCTGCGACCACGGATCCGTTCCCCAGCCGTGTCCGGTCAGCGGCGGATTCTCTTCGTTCCACTGATCATACAACTGCAGCAGTGCTTCATCCGGCAGGACTGCTTCGTCCTCGATCAGCGCTTCCCTGATCCCGGTCACATGGCTGACATTCACCATACCGCCGGATCCGGTTCCGCTCTTGTAATAAGTCAGCTGCCCTCTGCCGAACAAAGAAACCCTGCATCCTTTCTCAAGCGGCAGAGCCTCGTTTTCATTTCTTAACAGTACGATCCCGTCCGCGGCCGCCTGCCGCGCACACCTGGTATAGGCTGCCCAGTCCAGTGTCTGCAATCGTATGTGATCGTCCATGATCCTTCCTTTCCGAGATGACATACGTTCTGCCTGCGGCCCTGGCCGCAGGCAGTTGTTCATGACAGGTTCATCCACGCTGCTTCGTCAGTCAGCGTCGCTGAATTCATCCTTTCCGGCGCCGCAGAGCGGGCAGACAAAATCATCCGGGATATCTTCCCACTTGGTTCCCGGCTCGATTCCGCCTTCCGGATATCCTTCCTCTTCATTGTATTCCCAGCCGCAAAGATCGCAAACCTTAGTCATCGTACAGTCCTCCTTTTGATTTGTATTTATTCAGCACCCCTCTGAAATTGTCATAAATCCGGATCGGCAAGCCTGCTTGCCGGGCGGATTTTGACAATTTCAGGGGGCGGACAAGCAGCGGAGCCGCTCTGGCCGGCCACAGCTCAGAACACACAGTGTTCTGAGCAATGTGGGATGCTGAATGATTACTTTGATTTATCCTCAGAAGGCGGCACAGCCACTGCTCTGCCGCCTGAGTGTGTGTGAAAGTATAGCATGTACACTTGCGTCTGTCTACGAGGGAAGCCCTGATTAAGCCTTTTCAAAATCACTTGCAGGGTGCTTGCACAGCGGACAGATGAAGTCCTCCGGAATCTCCTCGCCCTCATATTCATAGCCGCAGATCTTGCAGACCCAGACGGTCTTTTCCTCTGCTGCCGGCTGCGGCTTCGGCTTGATGTGCTCGAAGTAATATGCGTAGGTCACGCTTGGCTCGTCGCTGAGCACCCTGCACTCCGTCACGTCTGCGATGAACAGCGTATGGGTCTCGAATTCTCTCTCCTCGATGACCTTGCCGCTGATCAGGGCATTCACGCCCCTGGTCACATAGTACAGGCCGTTCGCCGAGCGGTCCGCGTCCGTATACCCGGCAAACTTGTCCGTATCCCTTCCGCTCTGGAATCCGAAGTGCCTGAAAGCATCAAAGGTTACGTCCTGCGACAGGACACTGACATTGAAGATACCGGTCTTCTTGATCATGTCATGCGTATAGTTGTTCTTATTAACCGCAATGGTA
>CAMIVF010000058.1 GCA_946401715.1 uncultured Clostridia bacterium
GCAACACGCTGTCTCTGGCCGCCGGACAGAGCCTTCGGCTTTCTGTCGAGGAGCTTCTCCAGGTCAAGGATCTTGGCTGCTTCACGAACCATCTTGTCGATCTGATCCTTCGGGGTCTTTCTCAGCTTCAGAGAGAAAGCCATGTTGTCATACACGGTCATATGCGGATAAAGAGCATAGCTCTGGAAGACCATGGCAATATCACGATCCTTCGGCTCTACATCATTCACAACACGATCGCCGATCTTCAGGGTTCCGGAGGAAATCTCCTCAAGTCCCGCAACCATACGAAGCGTAGTAGACTTTCCGCAGCCAGACGGTCCGACGAAAATAATGAACTCCTTATCAGCGATCTCAAGATTAAAGTCCTTAACCGCCTCAAAGCCGTTCGGGTAAACCTTACAAATGTGTTCCAGGGATAAGCTAGCCATTTATAATTCCTCCAAATTGAGCTATGTAAATCAACAACTGCTGTAAGTATACCGCAGGCGGTGAGATCACGCCATTGCTTTAGTTTACAAAATTTTAGAGAAGCAATCATGCAAATCTCTTACAAAAACCGAAAACCAATTTGTCAATGGAGAATTTGACGAATTTTCAGAACTATCCTGAGCAAATTGACGAAGATATGGATTCTCGCTATACTGATACCTAAATCTGAAGGAAGAAAATGCCATGGCGACGGGAAAGAACAAGGACGTGAATTATATTATACTGGATCTGGAATGGAACCAGTGCCCTTACGGGAAAAAGAAGGAAGATCCGAAGCTGCCTTTTGAGATCATCGAGATCGGGGCGGTTAAGCTGAATTCGTCCTTTCAGGAGATCGGGACCTTCCATGAGACCATCCGTCCGGTTCTGTACCGGAGACTCCATTATATGACGCGCAGCGTGATCCATATGACGGAAACGGACTTCGAGGGAAAGCGTACCTTCCCGTATGTCTTCGCAGATTTTCTGCTCTGGTGCGGCCCCTGCCCCGTCTTCTGCACCTGGGGTCCCGGCGACCTCACAGAGCTGCAGAGAAATGTCCGCTGGCACATTGACCATGGAAACCTGACCGGACGCTGGCCATTCCCGTTCCCGTTTTTCTACCGTGACGTTCAGAAGATCTTTTCCTACGCGCATGAAGACGGCAAAAAACGCCGGTCCCTGGAATGGGCTGTGGAATACCTGATGATGGAGAAGACGGAAGAATTCCATGATGCTTTCTCGGATGCCCGCTATACAGCCAGGATCCTGCAGACGCTTCCGCCGGAAGACATTCGTCTTTATTCCTCGATCGATACCTATCACACACCGGAAAACCGCAGCGAAGAGATTCTGGTGCGCTACAACGGCTATACCAAATATATCTCCAAGGCATTCCCGCAGCGTGAATCCCTGATGAAAGACCGCGTCATCACATCGACCCGGTGCCTGTTCTGTGACCAGAAAATCCACCGCACCATCCGCTGGTTCTCCGACAATGGCCGCAACTATCTGTGCATCGCCCAGTGCCCGGAGCACGGCCTGTTCCGCAGCAAGATCCGCATCCGCCAGAACGCGGACGGCGGGTGGTATGTCGTCAAGACCACACGCCAGGCAACACTGGAAGACGTCGAAGCTGTCAAGAAGAAACAGGAAACGCTGCGGCACCGCAGGCGTGTCCACAGAAACAGTTAAACCGCCCTGTCAATATAGAAATCGCTGATCAGATCCTCCATGCTCCGGAGCAGTGCCTCTACTCTGCCGTAGAAGGCATCGTCATTTCCCGGATTCTCCAGCTCATCCTCCAGAAGATTCATGGTATCTTTGATATACTCCATCCGTGTGATGCCGGACCCGCCTTCAAAGAGGCTGCGCCGCGCGCGGACATTTTCCTCCGGCGTCATGGTAGACGCAAGCGTGTCAACCTTCGGCTTCTCCCCGATGAAACGGAACGTCACCGACGGGGACGCGTGATTCAGCAGGTGCGTCAGATAGGCAATATCTCCCGTGTTCTTATAGTATTTCCAGGCAAATGTTTTCCGCATTGTCTGCGCGCCGACCGCGCCGATTCCGATCCGAAGCCCGGCCGACTTCATGGCCCGGTAAGCCTGCTCCCTGGAAATCGCCTTGTTCCTGTGGCCCAGAAACAGCGGGGAGGTATCGTCTCTTCCCACTGTATACGTTTCGACCGCCTGCTTCAGGTCAGGCTCAAACCGGTAGGAACGCTTGATTTTCTTTGTGCCCAGATACACGGTAATGGAATCCTTTCCGCGCACATCTCCGACGCAGAGTTTCAGAAGCTCCTGCACCTGCAGTCCGGTTCCGACGCCCATGCGGAACATGATGAAGTACTTCGTATCAACATTCATCAGTTCCTGCTCATAACGCTTCAGTGTTTCTTCATCCTTAATCGGTGCAACCCAGTTCATATTCCGGCTCCTCTTTCACTGTCTGTCTTTGTCCGACAGGTCCAGACCGTCAAGGCCCGGATCCTGCTTCCAGTCATCCTGAGTCCGTCTTTCGTCCTCCATCGCCATGGCCTGACGCAGTTCCTCTTCGATCTCCGCCATTGACTTCGCTTCGATCTCCTCCTCGAGCCTCTGCGCTTCTTTTCTCGCAGCGCGCAGCTTCTTTTTGGATCGGTAATCCCTCGTCGAACGCAGCAGAACCATCAAAAGGAGCAGGAGCAGAACGATGACAAGAAGACCCACGATCAGGATCAGCGCCTTCCTGTTTTCCTCGATAAATGTGCCTGCCTCACCGGCCATTTTCGTTGCGAAATTACCAACATCCTGCCAGACAATATCGCTGGTATCCTGGATGCTCACTTCCTTGTCACCGGTCTCCCCTTCCGCCCTGACGCGGACAACCGTCTGCCACGGATAAGACAGATTCAGGGTAACCGGCTCCACTGCCAGCGTCATGCTGCCGACCTGCCAGTCATGGAACAGATACGGAATCGCGACCGCATCACCGGCGTTTTCCGGCGGGCTGCCTGCAGCAACCTGTATCTCCGATTCCTCCGCATCCGCAGGGATCGATACCAGACGGGCACCGCCTGTATGCGACACAATCTGGTTCAGCTCCGGCGCACTGAGCGCAGCCGCGCGCCCGAGATAATTCACCTTCATCAAAGCGCCGAGCGATTTGTCATCTTTCCCCTGCAGCATGGAAACATGGCGGAACTGATCAAATCCATAATTCATCAGATCAATGGTTTCCAGGTAATTCTGCTTCGCGCCGTTTCCGTGCATCAGCACGCACACCAGCCGCTTCCCATCCCTTTCTCCATAAGTGACCAGTGTGTTCCATGCCATCTCGGTAAAGCCGGTTTTTCCGCCGGTGCACCAATTGGTATAAAACTCCGAATCGGACTGCATCATCTGATGATGATTGCCCAGATACCGGACTTCCTCATACATGTTCGTGGGGTCTACTTCATATTGCACCGTACCGCAGATCGTGCGGAAGGTTTCATTCTGATAAGCGGCCTGCGCAATCAACGCCATGTCATGCGCGGTCGTATAGTGATCATCTGCAGAAAGACCAGACGGGTTGGAGAAATGTGTGCCCGTGCAGCCTAAAGACGCGGCTTTGTCATTCATCATCTTCGCAAAGCCTTCCATGGAGCCGCCCACATACTCCGCCAGCGCATTGGCCGTGTCATTGGCTGACTCCAGCATAAGCGTATACAGAGCGTCACGGATGCTCATCTGCTCGCCTTCCGAGAGCCCCGTATTCGAAGCATTCTCATCCAGTTCATAGACGATCGAAGAACAGGTCATGACAGCATCCAGATCCGCATTTTCAATCGTCAGAAGAGCCGTCATAATCTTCGTGATCGACGCAGGATACAGCTGTCTGTCGCAGTTCTTGGAATAGAGCCACGTGCCCGTATCCATATCAAGCACGACGCCCGCGGCAGCCTGAATCGCCTGACCCTCCGGCCAACCCTCGACAGAGTTGGACTGAACCGGCTCATAATATTCCTCAGGGATAAATTCTTCCTCCTCCTCCTCAGCCCATGTAACAGACACAGCGCCAATCAGAAGAAGAGCTGTCATCAGAATGCATGACAATGCACGATAAAAGAAAGGATGTTTGAATTTCATGATACGCCCCTTACTCCTTATTCTGCTCCCCAGCAGATGTTTTCAACAGGGCTATTGTATCATTTTCGGAGGGGGAATGCAACATATCATGGGCGATGTTGCGTTTTTCACTTCACAAACCGCTTCACGATATACGCGTTCGCTTCCTTTTCCTGCGTATCGTCCAGCTCCTGCAGAGGGGCTGTGATGCCGCGTCGCTGAAGTGCATTTTTCAGGAGGTAGTCGCAGACATGGGGATTCTTCGGCAGAAGCGGGCCGTGGAGGTAGGTGCCGACTACGTTTTTGTAGAGCACGCCCTCCTGATGGTCTTCCCCGTTGTTCCCGTATCCGTGCACCACGGTTCCGAAGGGCTTCACGCCCTCGCCCAGGTAAGTTCTTCCGCCGTGGTTTTCAAACCCGGTGACCGGATAGGGGAAAATGGAATTTTCCAGAACAATGTTCGAAATCAGACGCGGGCTGCCTTGTTTTGTCGTCAGGTCAACGAGATGCAGTCCTTCCATGTCTCCGTCCGGCGTACTGTACTCGTGTCCGAGCAGCTGATAGCCGCCGCACACGGCGATCACGACGCCGCAGTCTTCCACATAGGAGAGGAATTCTTTCTGAATCTCCTGCAGCCTTCTGCACACGATCATCTGCTCCCGGTCGCTGCCGCCGCCCAGAAGGACGATATCCGCTTTTGTGAAGTCGACAGGGTCTCCCAGATTATACTCGATTACCTGCGTCTCATATCCGCGCCATTCCAGACGCATCTTCATACACTGGATATTCCCGCGGTCTCCGTACAGATTCAGAAGATCCGGGTACAGATGAGCGATGGTGATTTTCATGTTCAGCCCTTTTCCATGTTTTTCAGGATGATATGTGTGGAATACAGCGCCGTGTAGTTTACCAGCACATACAGATTGCCGCATCCGTCCGCAAGGCGTTTTTCAATTGCGGTTTTCACGTCTTCAATCAGATCGGCGCTGATCGATACGTATTTCAGGCGAAGCCGCATATCCTGACAGCGAAGTCCGCTCACCGTAATGGAGCGAATGCTCTCATCCTGCAGCCGGTCGAAATCCACGTCCCACAGCCAGGAGATATCTCTCCCGTCCTGCGCGTTGTCATTGATCACAATGATCAGGTCCTTCTCGTCCGGATCCTCCATCACGGAGGAAATGTTCTGGTTGAACCCGGCGGGATTCTTCGCGAGATTCAGAAGAACCTTCGTCTTTCCAATCTGGAACAGCTCATTTCGTCCATTCTCCGGATTGTACCGGTCCAGCATCCGGTCAAAGTGCTCTGTTCCGACGCCGGCCGTGCGCACGGCTGCCCAGCAGGCCAGAATGTTGTAGATGTTGTAGAATCCGCGGTAGTTTGCATGAATCCGCCGGAGGGCCTGGTTTTTCTCCTTCACGCCAAAGGTCAGGCCGTCTTTCAGGTCGACATTACACGCGTCAAAGTCAATCTCCGGACGGTGAAATCCGCACTGCGGACAGCGGTAAACGCCCAGCTGGCTGTAATGGTAGAAGCTGTACTCCAGCCTGGTTCCGCACTTCTTGCAGAACTGGCCTTCACGGATCTCTCTCGTACTGCCGTCTGCGCTGCCCTGCGCGCCCTTCACCTGTTCACTGATGCCGTAGGTGATTACCTCGTGCCCGCTTTCCTGTGCCAGGTAAGTGCTCAGGGAATCATCCCCGTTTACGATGATCTTCATGTCAGGTGCCATGTCAAATGCGCGCCGCAGAAGATCCATGGTGATGTCAATCTCTCCATAGCGGTCCAGCTGATCGCGGAACAGATTCGTCATCACGCAGTAATCCGGCTTGAAGAAAGGAAAGACGCGGACAGTCGATGCCTCATCGATCTCAATCACCGCATTGTCCGCGTCCAGTCTGCCGTTGACGCCGGCATTGAGGACAAATGCAGCTGCCACACCCATCAGCATGTTGGAGCCGGTGTGGTTGCAGATCACCTTTCTGCCATCCGCTTCCAGCGCGGAGCAGATCAGGTTATTTGTCGTGGTTTTCCCGTTTGTACCGCAGGTGACGATAATCTCTCCCCTCACCTGAGAGGCGAGCTTTTTCAGAATCTGCGGATCCACTTTCATGGCAAGCTTTCCTGCCATGGTCACGCCCTGTTTTCCGGCGATTTTACAGGCAAAGCTGAGCGCCCTCGCTGCGAGGATCGCGGTAGTCGTTCGAATTCCCATATCCTGACTCAGACCTGAGCGATTGCTTCGATCTCACAAAGAACGCCCTTCGGAAGAGCCTTTACCGCAACACAGGAACGGGCGGGCTTTGAGGTAAAATACTTCTCATAGACCGCGTTGAATGCGGCAAAGTCTGCCATGTCCGCCAGGAAGCATGTGGTCTTGAACACGTGGTCAAAGTCTGTTCCTGCCGCCTCAAGCAGTGCCCCGACATTCTTGCAGCTCTGCTCGGCCTGTACCTCAATCGTATCTCCCGGCACCAGCCCTGTCGCCGGATCTACCGGAATCTGCCCGGAACAATATGCAATTCCGTTGACGATGATTCCCTGTGAATACGGACCGATCGCAGCCGGTGCCTTTTCTGTCGAAATATACTTCATCCTGGTCTCCTTCCTTTTCACGCTTCGCCGCACATTTTACAGGATTACTGTCCTTCGTCCGGCTCTGTGCTTAGTTCCGTGTCCTGTTCTTCTTCCTGCTCTGTATACCACTGCGCCACCATCGAGGACACCTGTGCAGTGATGCTGATCGCTTCTGCGTTTCTTCCGCCGAGGTCATTGCTCATGACCGTAAGGATATAGCCTTCTCCCATGCCTTCCGGCGGAAATACGATCGCCGAGTCATTCTCGATGCAGCCAAGTCCGTATCCTTCCGGCATCTCTCCGGTCTTGTTTCCGCTGGTAAATCCTGCGGGAAGTCCTGCAGGGATCTTGTTCTTTCTGGTCTGGCCCTTCACGATCTCAAGCATCTTTTCGGAAGCTTCTTCATTGATCAGTTTTCCATGATAAAGGTCTGACAGGAACTTCCGGGTATCCGCTGCGGTTGTATAGTTGTCCCCCGACGGATTCTGTTCCAGGAATCTGCGGCCGACGGAAGTTCCGACATAGCCGTTCTCCTTGCAGAATGCAGCGATCCGCTGCGCGCCAAGGGAAAAATCACCTCCGCCCAGCCGGTCTACGAGAAGATTCGCGCAGTCATTGTCCGAAACCGTGATCATGCTGGTAATCACATCCCGCAGCTGACCACTGTACTCCTCGCCGAACTCGATGGCTTCCTCTCCCTCCGGCGGATAGCACATATACCGGTACACGGCACCCATGATAAAGAGCTTCACCACACTTGCCGACTGCATGACATCTTCTTCGTTAAACCCGTAGGTCTTTCCGCCCGCAAGATCCTCGTAGGCAAGAGACCAGTGTTCGCCCATCGCTTCCCTGCTTTCGATCAGCTCCTTCAGCGGTCTTTCGAGAGGACCGTATGATTTCTTCCCGTATGAGATCAACCCGCCGGCCAGCGCCTCTTCTTCGGTCTGGACAGTCTCTTCCGCCACCGCCTGTGTCTCCGCTTCCGTCATATCCTCTTCTTCCGATTCGTTCGGTTCAATCATGCCTTCTTCCGACTCTGTTTCCCGTCCGATCATCACATCACCGATCTCATCGATCAGGATCTTCCCTGTGTCCGTATCATCCTTCACAGGTGTTTCGTCTGACGCATTCACCTCTTCCGCCGCATCTTCTTCCATATCCTGTTCCAGCCTGCCGAGTATCGGTCCAAGCTTGCTGCAGGCACTGACACTCAGTAAAGTACAGGCAGCAAGGACACATACCATAATCTTTTTCATCTTACCTCCCCCATCTCTTTCAGGAATCTTCTTCGTTGTCCCCCATTTCGTTCAGTCCGTCCTCTTCGTCCGTTTCCTCTGAACGATCCTCTTCCTGATCCGGTTCTTCTTCATCCTCATCTGTACTCTTCGCGGAAGTCTCTCTGACCTTTGCTACCGAGACAACCGTATCCTCTTCATTCAGCCTCATCAGCTTCACACCGGAAGTAATTCTGCTGAGTACAGATATATTTTCACAGCTCATACGGATGATAATCCCATCCGTATTGATCATCATGATCTCATCATCCTGTTCGACCGCCATCGCTGCCACCAGGTTGCCGGTCTTCTCCAGAATCCGGTAGCACAGTACACCCTTTCCGCCGCGGGACTGGGGCTTGAACTCCTGAATGTCTGTCAGCTTGCCAAGGCCCTTCTCCGATACGGTCAGAAGGTAAGGCGCCGTATCCGCGATCACCATGGAGACCACTTCGTCCCCGTCCATCAGGTTGATGCCGCGCACGCCCATGGAAGATCTTCCGGTGGATCTGGCGTCAGATTCCTTAAAGCGGATACACTGACCGTACTTCGTAACCAGCAGAATCTCCTTCCGGTCATCCGTCGCTTCCACAGAGATCAGCTCATCGTCCACTCTCAGCGCGATCGCGATCAATCCGTTCTTGCGGACATTGGCATACTCACTGAGCAATGTGCGCTTGATCTGTCCGCGCCGGGTCGCCATGGTCAGATATCCGTTTTCATCATACTTCTCATCTGAACCGACCGCGATCACAGCGGACAGACTCTCGTCACTCTGAAGCTGCAGCAGATTGACAATCGCAGTCCCCCTGGCCGTCCGGCCGGCTTCCGGAACCTCATAGGCCTTCATCTTATAGACGCGGCCCTTGTTCGTGAAGATCATCAGGTCCGCATGGGTATCTGTCATCAGCAGGCGGTCGATATAATCCTCTTTCAGCGCCTGCATGCCCTTGATGCCTCTGCCGCCGCGGTTCTGGGACTTGAAGTTGTCCTCACTCATACGCTTGATATAACCAAGCTTTGTCAGGGTGATAACGACATCTTCCTTCTCCACCAGATCTTCCGCGTCAAATTCTCCGACATCGAAGCTGATCCGGGTTCTGCGGTCATCTCCGTACTTGTCTGCAATGACAAGGATTTCCTTCCTGATAACACCGAGCAGGAGCTTCTCATCGCCAAGGATGGCCTGCAGTTCCGCAATCGTTTTTAACAGCTGCGCATGCTCTGCCTCAATCTTGCTTCTTTCCAGACCGGTCAGGGCCCTCAGACGCATATCCACAATTGCCTGCGCCTGCACATCGTCCAGGCCAAACTTCTCCATCAGGGAAGCCTTCGCGATCTGCACATTTTCGGAGGAACGGATGATCCGGATCACTTCATCGATGTGATCGAGCGCGATCAGCAGTCCCTGCAGGATATGATCTCTTTCCTGCGCTTTGTTCAGGTCATACCTGGTTCTTCTTGTGACGACATCCTCCTGATGCTTCAGGTAATACTCCAGCATCTGGAGAAGGTTCAGAATCCTGGGCTTATTGTCAATCAGCGCCAGCATGATCACGCCGAACGTATCCTGCAGCTGGGTGTGAAGAAACAGCTTATTCAGGATAATGTTCGCGTTCGCATCCTTGCGGATATCGATGCTGATGCGCATGCCTTCCCGGCTGGATTCATCCGTAATGCCGGTGATTCCGTCAATCTTCTTGTCCCGTACCAGTGACGCCATCTTCTCAATCAGCCTGGCCTTGTTGACCAGGTACGGAAGTTCTGTAATGACGATCCGGCTCTTTCCGTTCGGCAGGGTCTCGATATCCGTAATCGCCCTGACACGGATCTTTCCTCTTCCGGTACTGTACGCGTCATAGATGCCGCGCGTTCCCAGAATCTGCGCACCGGTCGGAAAGTCCGGTCCCTTGACGATCTTCATTACCTCTTCGATCGAGGTATCACGGTCCTCCAGGACACGGTTGTCTATGATTTTAACCACCGCGTCTATGACCTCCCGCAGATTGTGGGGAGGTATGTTGGTCGCCATGCCGACGGCGATGCCTGTCGTTCCGTTGACCAGAAGATTCGGGAAACGGCTTGGAAGCACAACCGGCTCTTTCTCCGTCTCATCAAAGTTCGGGACAAAATCAACCGTATCCTTATTGATGTCCGCAAGCATCTCCATGGACATCTTCGACAGCCTTGCCTCGGTATATCGCATCGCTGCCGCGCCGTCGCCGTCCACGGAGCCGAAGTTTCCGTGGCCGTCTACCAGCGGATACCGCATGGACCAGTCCTGCGCCATGTAGACCAGGGCTCCGTAGATGGAACTGTCACCATGCGGATGATACTTACCCATGGTATCGCCGACGATACGGGCACACTTTCTGTGCGGCTTGTCAGGACCGTTATTGAGTTCGATCATAGAGTACAGAACCCTGCGCTGTACCGGCTTCAGGCCATCCCTGACATCCGGCAGCGCCCTGGAGGCGATTACGCTCATCGCGTAATCGATGTAAGATTCCTCCATGGTCTTCTGGAGATCTACTTCCCGGATCTGGTCAAATACTTTGTCGTCCATTCTTAGCTCCTAATCACAAATCCGGCAGCATTTCAGGCAGACGTGCTGCAGGATTCATAAACACTTTTCACCCTTCTCACCATTCATAAACTGATTATGGATTGTTCCGCGCTATACATCCAGATTCCGGACACGTGCGGCATTTTCTTCAATGAATTCCCTGCGCGGTTCCACCTGATCCCCCATCAATGTCGTGAAGGTCACATCGATGGAAGACTTGTCGCTGTCATCCATGGAAACTCTCTTCAGGATGCGCCTGGCCGGATCCATGGTGGTCTCCCACAGCTGCTCCGCGTCCATTTCACCCAGTCCTTTGTAACGCTGGATCTTGTTATTCTGGTCGCGCCCCACTTCGGCAAGTATCCGGTTCAGCTCTTCATCGGAATAGGCATACCAGACCTTTTTATTCTTCTCAAGCTTATACAGGGGCGGCGTCGCAAGATAGACATGTCCCTGCTGAATCAGTTCCGGCATGAACCGGTAGAAGAAGGTCAGAAGCAGCGTCGC
>CAMIVF010000059.1 GCA_946401715.1 uncultured Clostridia bacterium
ACAGGATCTGCGGATCCCGGATCATGGCTCTCGCGATTGCCATTCTCCGCAGCTCTCCCCCCGACAACTCCCTGGGAAATGCATGGAGCAGATCCGCGATTCCCATTTGTTCCAGAAGCTCCAGCGCTCTGTCCTTCACCGGCTCACTTCCTGCATATACGGTTGCGGGAAGCATGACATTTTCCAGGACAGTCAGGGCAGCCACCGCGCTCAGCCCCTGCGGGATAATGCCAAAGTATTCATTCCGGAATCTGGACAGCATCCGGTCATCCATCCGGCAAAGGTCTGCCGCATATCCACCGCCCTGACCGGGAATCTCCTTCAGGGCAGCGCTGAAGATTTCCTTCGCAGCCTCCTCCTGCTGCGCAAATACAGCGAGAATGCTTCCGGATGACGGCTTCGCAAGTCCCGCCAGAAGATTCAAAAGCGTGGTCTTTCCGCTGCCTGATCTTCCGCTCACCGTGACCAGTCTGCCCGCCTCCAGCACAAGATCTGTCTCCTGCAGGGCATGGAACTCCCGTCCCCCTCTCGCATAGCACTTGCTGATCCTTTCCGCTCTTAGTTTCATCTTTCCTGCTCCGTTTTTCTGCTTGTCCCGTCTTCTGCACTCTTACCGTTCATCTTTCCCGGCGCAGTGCCAGTCCGATCTCCTCCCGGCTCACACGATTCACATTCCAGAAGGAGGACAGAATGCCTGCTGCGGCAACAGCAAGAACGGAAAGAACCATGTATGCGATCACGCTTCCGGCGCCGGGCATCAGCATCGGCATATCGAGCGTTCCCTGCAGAGCCCGGACAAACAGGATCTGGATCAGCAATGCCGCCAGTACCCCGGCCGCAGCACCTGCCAGACAGACCATCACAATCTCACTCATCACGCTTCTTGTGAGAGATACACGCGAAACGCCAACCACCCTGAGGAGCGCATATTCTCTCTTCCGTTCATGGATCAGCATCGTAAATACAATCATCATGATAAGAAATGCCAGCAGGAATATGACTGCTGTCATGACCCGCACGATATGGGAGATGCCCAGAAGACTTCCGCTGATCCCTGCAATCATCCCGGAGGTCGGAACCGCGCGGACACCGGAGACGGAGGCTTCGATTCTTTTCGCCACCTCATCAATGTCCGCTCCTTCCTCTGTCTGCACCAGCACGCAGGAAATGACATGGTTGGGATCAACCTCCTTAAACTGGTTCAGGTTTCTGCCGATGGAGCTTCTCGTTAATTCCCGGATCGTGTCCGCCCCGGCAAATACACAATGATCATAGCTGGTTCCTGTTCTGGTCAGCTTTCCCGCAACGATGCAGTCCGTTCCATAGAAGGTCAGTGTATCTCCTTCGTCGGAAACAATATCATGGCCAACCACGACCTCCATCTTCTTCAGCTCCCCGCTGTAGGATCTCCGAATCCAGGGAAGCACGGTAAAGTCCGTCTCCGGATCAAATCCGATCAGCTGTACCTTGGCGGAACAGCAGCTGGCAGCCAGGGAGGCCAGAAAGATCTGATCGCTCACCTGCCCGGTACCCTCCACGTCAGCCACGGCTTCTGTCACGGTATCCTCCATATAGAAGTACCCGGTCTGTCCCTGCAGTACAATCTCCTCCAGGTTCTTTTTTTCCGCCGCCTCCTCCGGAATCACCATAATATCGGCGCCCAGCCGCTCCTTCAGGGAGGTCATCCCGCTTCGCAGGGAGGAAACCATCAGGGCTCCTCCGAATACCGTAAAGGAAAGCACCGCCGCAAGACACAGCAGGATAACCGAACGGACCGGTTTTCTGAGAAGATTCAGCAGCGGCAGTTTTCGAAAGATTTGCATGGTACGATACTCCATTTCAATTCTGCTTCATCACGCCTTTCCAGCGATTCCACACGGCAGCTGCATTGCTCTTTACCAGAAGATCTTCAATGGGCAGCTGAGCGGGGCAGATGTCCCGGCAGGCGAGTGATTTTCCGCAGCCACTGTACACGCCCTTTTTATAGTCCCGGGCAATTCGTTTCCTTTCCCCCTCGGAAAGACGCGCAATCAGGCGCGACATCGGTGCCATCGCCGCCATCCCGGCAAATGTGCCTCCGGCTGCGAAGTTCGGACATACCTCCAGGCAAAGACCGCACTGCAGACATCTTGCCGCCTCAAACGCCATTTCCTCCGACCCTGTCCGCGCCTCCTCTTCCATCCAGACGGACAGCCGCCGCAGATTCTGCATCATGACGGAGCGGTCAACCAGGAGATCCTCGATCACCGGAAACTTCCTGAGAGGTTCCAGGCGTATCACATCAGAAGCAATCTCTGACAGCCTTGTATTGCAGGCAAGCGCCGGAATCCGGTTGATCACCATCGCGCAGGCACCGCACCGCCTCTGCAGACAGCTGTGCTCCCAGACCACCGGCGTAGAGGCGAGCGCTGTAGCAACCGTAGCGCCCTCGTCCGCTGTTTCATAGGAAAAATCCTCCCAGTACGGCTTCGCCTGTGCGCTTTCCCGGCGCAGAATGTGCAGGATCTTTTTCATGGCCTGTCCCCCTTCCCGCCAGACTTGGAATTACCATCTGTCTGCGGCCGCAGCGCCGGAATCTGTCTGAATGAAATCCGGATCTGTCCGTCTGCACAGCTTACGACAGTATTCTTCTGCAGGTCCGCATCCGTTTCCGGATAGTCCAGTCTTGTGTGCGCTCCTCTGGATTCTCTTCGCGCAAGCGCGCTGAGAAGAAACGCCCTTGCCAAAAGCATCGTTTGCTTCAGACAGGCAGAAGCTTCAGAAGCCTCCGCCAGCGCATCGAGCTTCTTCAAAGCACTCTCCAGTGTCCTCTGATCGCGGAGCGGCGCCATGCCTTCCATCAGAATCTGCGTGATCTTCCCGCGGATCTGATTCTCTTCTTTCCCCTCTGCTCCTGTGCGATGGTATTCCTCGCCGTTTCCCTCCCCGGTCACGGCTCCGGCTTCAGGCAGTTCCTGCACGCGGGTTCTTCCTTCTGCTGCCGCCTCGCCGGAGCCGTCCGCCGCTAAGCGCCCATCCGCCATCATGGACAGAGCGGCTTTCCGGCCGCCGAAGATAGCTCCGAGAAGGGAATTGCCTCCCAGACGGTTCGCACCGTGATAGGCACAGGCACATTCCCCGGCCGCATAGAGTCCGCTCAGGTTTGTCCTGTGCTGCTCGTCCACCAGTATTCCGCCCATAAAATAATGAATCCCCGGAGATACCGGCACGTATTCCCGCGCCGGATCAATCCCCAGATAATGGAAGATTTCCTCCCGGAGATCGGAAAGCCTGACCGCCCATGTCTCCCGGCTCAGACCGGTAAGATCAAGATATACCTGCTTTCCGAGCAGTACCATTTCCCTGGAGATCACGTCGCGCGGCATGAGATTGCCGCGTTCCCCATATTTGTCCTCGAGAAAATAGATCCTTCTCCCTCTCTCACCGCCAGCTCCCGTCTTCCCGGCCTCCGGCATGTCCGGCTCTTTCTCATAGCAAAAGAGTCTTCCGCCCTCCCCGCGGGCTGCCTCGGAGATGAGAAGCCTCTTTCCGGTGATCGAGACCGTTGTCGGATGATACTGCAGGAATTCCAGATTTGAAAACTCTATGCCCTGTGCAAGGAGCTCTGCCTGCGCATCCGCGGTATTTGCCGTTGTTCCGGTCGTCTCCCCCGCAAATAGTCCGTTCATTCCCCCGCATGCCATCAGAACCGCCCCGTCCAGACGAATCTGCTCCTTTCGGAACCGGTCGCAGATTACGACGCCTGTCACTGCTCCACGATCCAGGACAAGCCGTTCAAACCGGTGATGAGGATATCGCGTGACAAGTCCTGCCGCCTCATATCTTCGCACGGCATCGATCAGAGCCGCCATCAGCATCTTCCCTGTACTGCTTTTTGCGTAAGCGGTGCGCTTCTTCTTCTGGCCGCCAAAGTTTCTCTGGATCATCCGCCCCTGCTCCCTGTGAAACGGTACGCCGAGAAGATCCATCTCTTTTACCAGTCCGGGGGCGGCCTGCGTCAGGTTCCGCACCATATTCGGATCCGCAAGCTCACAACCGCCCTTCATGGTATCCAGAAAATGCTCTCGGATGGTGTCCTGCTCTCCCATGACATTCAGCGCAGCATTGATTCCGCCTTCCGCAAGATTGGACTGAGCCCGTTCGGACGGCTGAAAGGAAATCAGCCGGACGCGGACTCCCTCCCGGACAAATGTCATTGCCGCAGACAGTCCGGCCAGTCCGGCTCCTACAATATTGACAGCCACTGTATTCTGATTCATGGCATCAGTTCCCCCATCCTCCGGCATATTCTTCCGGGAACAGTTTCTGCGTATACGCAGCGTACAGTCCCTGTATCCGCCCTTCTTACCCGGGGCGGCAGCTTTCCTGTGACAGCTTCCCCGCATTCATGGAAAAGATGCGGTCTGCGTATGTGAACGCTTCCTCTTCATGCGTGACAATGAGGACGGCTGCGCCTTCCTTCGCAAGCTGGCGCAGGCTGTCCAATACCGTTTTGGTATTCTCATCGTCCAGATCACCGGTCGGCTCATCCGCGAAGATGACCTCCGGTTTTCTGACCAGTGCTCTGGCGATCGCCATTCTCCGCAGCTCACCGCCGGACAGGCAGTCCGGCATCACCTCACACAGGTCTCTGATCCCGAAGCGCTCCGTCATCTCCAGCGCAGCGCTGCTTCCGTCCTCTTCATACAGTGCATACGGCAGCTTGACATTTTCCAGGACATTGAGAGAAGAAACCGCGCTGCGGCCCTGCGGCACATAGCCGATGTGCAGATTGCGGAATCCGGACAGCTTCTCATCTCTCTTCGCATAGAGATCCATTCCGTCGTAGAAGACCTTTCCCTCCGTCGGATGAAGAATTCCTGCCAACACATTGAGGAGGGTGCTTTTTCCGGAACCGGAGCTGCCGTGAATCACTGTCACCTGCCCTGCCGGGATCAGGAAATCGCAGGACGCAACCGCTGTCAGAATATTGGTGTCCCTGCTCGTCCGTATGTATTCTTTTCTGATCTGCTGCGCTCTGACTTCCATCGCTTTGTTTACTCCTCCTCCCGAAGGAGGATTCCTGCTTCCTTCGCGCTGATTCTTCCCGCGGCGAAAACCGCTGCTGCCGCTCCGGACACGACCGGGAGAAGCAGGGAGAAGAGTACAGTTCCAATCATATGTGCGGTATCCGGGAGCAGGAACGGAAGAGACAGCCATTGTTCGATTCGGCCCGTTCCGGTCAGAACCAGAAGCAGCCCGGCCACGGTCCCGCCCGCAGCTCCCAGACAGCAAACTGAAAGAACCTCTCCGCACACAATCCGGGAGACCCTCCTTCCGGATGCCCCCATGATCCTGAGCAGGGCAAACTCTCTTCTGCGTTCTCTGGTCTCAAAGAGCAGTACTGCGGCCATGACCCCCGCACAGACAGCCCATACGGCAGCCATCAGAGTTCTGACTCCGCCGGATACGCCGCCCATTCCCGAGGCAGCCTGCGTGAGCACATGCTGCGACTGCACCGCCCGGACCTTCTTGATGTGGATATTGATATCGTTCCTGACGGATTCCACATCATACCCATCCTTTACATCGATCATAATCGATGAGACGGCCTTGCCGTCATAGGCACGGACCCGTTCCCCGAACGCTGC
Organism: uncultured Clostridia bacterium; assembly: GCA_946401715.1. Classification (GTDB taxonomy): domain Bacteria; phylum Bacillota; class Clostridia; order Lachnospirales; family Lachnospiraceae; genus Porcincola. The sequence continues at coordinate 5,631 of CAMIVF010000059.1, forward strand.
ATCCCCCGATGTGTCCGCGATGTTCTGTATCGTTTCCCGGTCCATATAGACCGCGGTATCGCAATCGGTATCCGACCGGTCCAGTCTGGCACTCACCTTTACCTCTGTCCCGAAAAAGGAAAGGCTGTCACCGATCTTCGCGTCTATTCTGCTGCCGATTACCGCTCCGGTACCTGCTTTGTCTTCGCCGTCCGATTCCAGAATCCAGGGCTTCAGCGTAAAGTCTGACCGGGGATCGTATGCCATCAGGCTGACAGGTACATCACAGTAGTCTGTCTCAGCCACCGTCAGGCAAAACTGGGAGGAAACCTTCTCCACTCCCTCCATGCCGGCAATCCTGTCAGCGTGTTCACCGGGCATATAGAATTCGCCGGCATTTCCCAGAAGAATTGCATTGTCAAAGTTTTTCCTGGAAACCGCTGCATACGGCACAACCATGAGATCCGCTCCGAGGCGCATCTCCATCGATTGAAAGCCGCGGTCCAGAGACTGAACCGTACAGGTTCCCGCAAGGATAACCGCAGACAGAACCGCTGCGAGAAGGCATAGAGCAATGCTTCTCACCGGTCTTCTGACCAGGTTCCTGATGATGAGGTGTCTAAGATTCGTCAAGCAGCCGCCTCCCAATCCTTTTTTCTGTGTCCGCGCCGCAGCCGCCAAAGAATTCGAAGGCACTGCCTGCACCGGCTTTTTCTCAAAAAGTGCTCCACCGTATGTAATAAACCACAAACGCGGCACCTGCCAGAAGCAGGAGAATGGCGAGCACCAGCAGAAGATCTGTCCGGAAGGCATGCCGGTCTTCGATCCCAAGTGCAATCCGCAGCGGAGAAATGTTTCCGATCAGATGAACAAGAAGAGAGGCGGCCAGAAGAAGCTGCGTCGCAAGCTGCGCCCCGCCAAACAGGTTCAGACGGTATGCACCGCTTACTGTCGTTCCTCTGAATATCAGGATATGGCTGATCAGGAACAGCATCAGCGCAAATCCGCTGATCCGCCGGATCCAGAACAGGCGGTTCGGCTTCAGATAGAGAACACCTGCCCTGCGGGACGTGAAGAGCGTCTTAACGGTCAGAGAAACCGACAGCACAACATGTACGGCAATCAAGGTCAGAAGCAGATGCGTCAGAGCCGTATATATGGCTCCTCCTCCCGCTGTCATCCCCGTGAGGACAAGGATTCCCCTGACCATATGGACCGTAAACAGGACCATAATCAGTGCCGTCACCACCGCATTGACCTTTCTCATATTCCCTCCGCCTCAATCACAACGGCATTTTCTTCCAGTCCTTCCTGCATGGCACCGCTGGCTTCACAGACCTCTTTTGACATCAGGATCACGTCATATCGTGCGTTCTGCGCCTTGGAGAGCATCATGGTAAGATCCTCCGGACGGATCTGCATCTGATTCTCCGGAAGTCTGCTCTGAAAGCTTTTCGCCAGTTCCATCCCGCCGGAATCCACATCGGCTACCATGCAGGAAATATCCTCAAAAAGATATCCGATCTCCTCCCCCCGGAAAAAACGTTCCCAGGTCCTGAGATTGTCCGCGTTCTGATGCCTGTCACGATTGATCATGACGACATAAGCACCGGATGGCTGCTCCAGAATCACCGTCGCGGAGGTGACGGTATCCACACCGGACAGTTTTCCCGAAATACATCCCGTGCGAAAAACCGGCACTCCCACAATCAGTAAAAGTGCCGTTGTCACGATCACTGTATGCCTGGCCAGAGCTTTCCCCATTCCATCTCCTTCCTCAGGCGATTCCGATGCATATCCCGGATGGCTTCTCCCCGGCGTCTTCGTGCCGGGCCGACCGCTTTCCGGCCTTACTCCTCAGCCTGCTCCAGCGCCATTTCGACCGCTTCCTTAAATTCGTTGTAGTTGATCGTCGCCCCGCTGATCGAATCGATTCCGTCGAGCTGCCCGTTCTGCACCAGCATCGACGCATACTCCGCACACGCGGCGTTCGCTTTCTGCGCTTTGTTGTAGTAATCCTTGTTTGCGATACGGCCGTCCTCCTTGCCGTACTCTTCGTCCTTCAGCGTGCCATCCGCCTCATAGGTCGTAAACGTACAGTCGGAGATCTTTCCGTCTTTGATTGTCACAGACACCACACCGTACCCGTTTCCGTCATCCGTCCCGTCATCATTTTCAAAGACCGAGCTCTGCGCTTCATACGTCCCGTCTTTATAGGATACCTTCTTTCCTCCGCAGCCCGCAAGCAGCCCGGCCGTCAGCACGGAAGCAAGAACAATTGCCAGATTCTTTTTCATAGTCGGATTCTCCTTTTGACCCCAACATCATAACATATTACAGAGTACCTCGTCTGCCTGTGCCGTTTTGCACAGGCAGAGCGGGTTCGCAGATTCATTTCCGTCCGGCAAAGCGGATCTGTTACTGAAGCGTGATATGCTTGATCTTTCCGGTGAAGTTTTCGTTGATTGTCTCGTGGTCCACCCTTCCGTTGCGCAGCACCACCGTGCGCTGGGCCACCTCCGCCACCTCCGGATTGTGTGTGACAACCACCAGAGTGGTGCCCTCCAGATGCAGCTTGCGAAACAGCTCCACGACAATCTCTTCGTTTGCCTCGTCCAGATTTCCGGTCGGCTCATCCGCCAGGATAATCTCCGGGTAATTGATCAGGGCACGCGCGACGCAGACTCTTTGCTGTTCGCCGCCGGACAGCTGGCTGGGATAGTGATGCGCACGGTCAGACAGCCCGACTCTCTCCAGTGCCTCCAATGCTTCCTTTTCATCCGGAACGCTGTGGTAATACTGCGCCAGCATCACATTTTCCACAGCGGTCAGGTAGCTGACCAGATGGAATTGCTGGAAGATCAGTCCGATCTTGTCTCTTCGGATATCCGTAAGCGCCTTGGCGTTCTTTTTGGAGATGTCCTCACCGTCGAGCAGGATCTCCCCCTCCGTTGCCTTGTCCAGGGCACCGATAATGTTCATCATGGTGCTCTTCCCGGATCCGGACGGTCCCATGATCGCCAGCCACTCGCCCTTCTCCACCGTGAGGTTCACATGATCCAGCGCATGAAGGCTGCCATATACTTTTGATACATTTTTCAATTCAAGAAGACTCATCTGTGTCATTCTCCTTTCAGCACAAGTGCAGGATCAATCTGGGTCGCGCTCCGGATCGGAATCAGGCAGGCAATGCCTGTAACAACAACGGAGGCCAGGATGGTCACCGGAATCAGCCACGGCATCAGCCGGATCGAGCTGTTGAATACATTTCTGGAGACCACCTGCGCAAATGCGAACCCAAGCAGTCCGCCAAGCAGTCCGCCGAAGGCACCGAGCACGATGCCCTCTCCCATGAATTCCGCAATAATACTTTCATTGCTCGCTCCAAGCGCCTTTCTCAGGCCGATCTCCTTGCGGCGCTCTGCCACAACCGCTGTCATGGTGGTTGCCACGCAGATCATGGTCAGCGCAAGTACGACGACCGTTACCAGCAATACCAGAGACTGAAGCTTTGTCAGAACCGTATCCTCTGACTGAGTCACGCGCTTGACCAGCCGGGCGGTGATCCCTTCCACCTGAGTGCTGATCTGCTCCGCCAGTTCTGACAGCTGGTCGGAGTTCGCGGATACCGACAGCTCACAGACGTCATATTCTGTCGGCAGCCCGGTCAGCTTCTCCATATCCGGGGGCAGCATATAAACATAGTCTTCCTCCTTACCGCCGGTATCCAGAATTCCCGTCACGGTAAAATCAGTCCAGTTATCCGGAATGATCTCTTCTGTCTCAGAGCCGGACGCCTCTGTCTGCGCCTCCGGCGCGAAGGTACAGGTTGTCCGCTTCCCCTCCTTGAGGTTGAAGGTCCTGGCAATATTTTTTCCTGCCATGAGCTGTCCTTCCTGCGAAGGCCACTCTCCTTCCACCAGCCAGAACGGGCTTGTCTTTTGTACCTGCTCCAGATCTGCCGCGCAGGCCATCACAGGCCGGTCATTGATCCGGACTGTCTGATAGCGGTATGCCGCGGCCCCGACCAGTTTGTCCTCCGGAATCAGGGCGATTGTCTGCTCTACCTGCTCCGGTGTGATGGTCTCTCCTTCCGCCGTCAGGATCATGTTGGCACCGTAGCTTCGAAACTGCTGTCCCATCTGTCTGGGGACATCGTAGTAGATGGTTACCAGTCCGGACAGAATCATGGCACCGATCGAGATCGCCAAAAGTGCGATAATCATGCGTGATCTGCGCCTCAGAAGCGAGGCCATGACCATGCGGACGTACATTTTTCTTCTTTTCATCTCCCGCTCCTATCTTCCGTGAAGGACTTCCGTCGGCCTCAGATTCAGCAGCATCCGGATCGCCGGAATGCTTCCGATCAGCGTGACAAGGGCCACGAGCACAGCAACAACCGGAACCACCATAGGCCGGATGGAGATCGCAGAACTGAATACGGAGTGCCCGATAATCTGCGCGAATCCGATCCCGGCATAGAAGCCGACGACGCCGCCGATGACGGCGGTACACATAACCTCTGTCAGCACCAGCGCATTGATCGACGCATTGTGCGCACCGACCGCCTTCATCAGACCGATCTCCTGGGACCGCTCCATAACCGATGCCGTGACAAGGTTGCAGATTCCCAGAGCCGCTCCGATCATAGACAGAATGGTAATCAGAATCATCAAAAGCCTTGTTTTGTTCAGTATCTGGCCCTCCGAGTCCGCTACCTGACGGACAGCGGAAGCTACAGAGTCTGTTATCACTTCTTCAATCTGGTAGCAGATCGAGCTGACATATGCGGTGCAGTACCAGGTCTCATACTGGGAAACCGACAAGGATCCCGGGTCTCTTGCCGCCTTGCGGGCAAGATCGTTGTCAGGGGTCGTCAGTGCGGAAACCTCTATGCTGTCGATCTTTCCATCCAGATTGCCCAGCTCCTGCGCGGTGTCAACCGTCACATAGATCAGGTCGTCTTCCTCTCCGCCCGCATCAAAGATTCCTGCAATCTCCAGTTCCTTTGCGGATGCCTGCGTGCTCAGGCGGATCCGGTCTCCGGCATGGAGCTTCTGTTTTTGCGCAAATGCACTGCCAACCATGGCCTGGTTTTCGCTTCCCGGATTCTTCTCATCCAGCCACTCGCCCTCGGTGATTGTCCACCAGCTTCTCAGGGAAGCAATTCCGGCATCAAGCTCCTCACCGGTCGGCAGATCCATATGATGGTTGAACCAGGTTCCGGTAACCTGAGCATTCTCTCCATTCTCCATCTGCGCCTGTGTGGAAACAAACGGCGCATAATCCACGATATTGAATGCCCAGAAGATGGTCTTGATCTTTCCGAGCTCATCCT
>CAMIVF010000060.1 GCA_946401715.1 uncultured Clostridia bacterium
AAAGGGGTCCTGCCTGACTCCTGTGTCCTGACGAATTCTTCAGGCGCATTTTCCTTGTCAGTCGGCGAGCATATGCTGGCCCTGACCTTGTCCATGACGCGCAACCTGCCGGAATACGCACGGGACCAGCAGAACCATGTCTGGGGAAAGCTCACCCCGGTTCTGGCAATCGAGGGCTCGGTTGTCGCAGTGCTCGGTACGGGAGACATCGGAAGCTTCTATGCCAGGAAAATGAAAGCGCTGGGCGCTTATATCATCGGCGTACGCCGGCACGAGGGGCCGAAACCGGAAGAACTGGATGAGGTTGTGACGGTTGACCGGCTGAACGAGGTTCTTCCCAGAGCGGACATCATCGCGATGGTCCTTCCGGGCGGAAAAGCGACGGAGCACATTATAGATGACAAAGCGTTTGCGCTGATGAAAGACGGCGCCTGCATCCTGAATGTCGGACGGGGCAATGCGATTGATCCGGACGCTTTGATGCGTGCGCTTGACAGCGGCAGGCTCCGCGGTGCCGCACTTGATGTGACTGAACCGGAACCGCTTCCGGCTGACCACCCGCTCTGGGATTACAGGAATGTCCTGATTACGCCGCACAGCGCCGGGTGGTGGCAGCTGGACGAGACCCTGAACCGTGTTGTGAAAATCTGCGGAGAGAACCTTCGGGCATTCTCAGAGGGAAAACCTTTCACGCATGTTGTAGACCGCGCGCTTGGCTATTGATCGAAAGAACAACATAAGGTACAATATCCCTGAACAGAACACAATATCGCTCTGACGGCAAGGTGGCTTCCGAACCGGAATAGCGGCTGATCTCTGGCATTGAAAACTGACACCAGACTGCGCGCTTTCCGGAGCGCGCAGTTTTTTCGTGACCGGCCAGCCTGCCAGGCAGACGGAGTTTTCATATACAGGAGCAGAAGAAGAGATGATAAAGCTGGCGATCTATGGGAAGGGCGGAATCGGCAAGTCGACTATGACAGCGAATCTGTCGGCGGCATTTGCCTCACTGGGCAAGAGAGTCATTCAGATTGGCTGTGACCCGAAGGCGGATTCTACGATCAATCTGCTTGGCGGGAAGGCTGTGGAGCCGGTGATGGATTACCTCCGTGACAAGGACACGTATCCCACGGACTATCACGAGATCAGCGCGGAGGGCTACAAGGGTGTGCTGTGCATCGAGACAGGCGGTCCGACCCCGGGACTTGGCTGCGCGGGCCGGGGCATCATCGCGACCTTCCAGCTGCTGGAGGAGCTGAAGCTGTTTGAGACCTGGAAGCCGGACGTGGTTCTGTATGATGTATTGGGTGATGTCGTCTGCGGCGGTTTCGCGGCACCGATCCGGGAAGGCTATGCCCAGAATGTCCTGATCGTGACCAGCGGGGAGAAGATGGCCTTGTATGCGGCCGACAACATCAACCGTGCGGTGAAGAACTTTGAGGACCGCAGCTATGCAAGGGTCCTGGGGCTGATCCTGAACCACAGGAATGTAGAGAACGAGACACAGAAAGTGCGCACATTTGCGCAGGAAAGAAACCTCGAGATCGTAGGAGAGATTCCGAGAAGTGATGACATCATCCGGTTTGAGGAAGAAGGAAAAACGGTCATCGAAGGCGATATCAATCTGGAGGTCAGCCAAACCTTCATGGATCTGGCAAGGAGACTGTTATGACGAACGGCAGGAAACAGGAAACACCTTCCTTCTATACAGTGAAAGCGCTTGCTGAGGCGGACAGAATACCGGATCTTTTTCAGGTGACGAAACATCTGGTCTTCAGCAGCCCGGCGACGCTTGCATACAACTCCCCGGGCGCGGAAGGCTTCGGCGTCAAGAGAGCAGGCCTGGCGATCCCCGAATCGGTCATGCTGATCGTGTCGCCCGGCTGCTGCGGCCGCAATACCTCGCAGATCAGCAGCATGCCGCAGTATCAGAACCGTTTCTTTTATCTCCAGATGGATGAGACGGATCTTGTTACTGGACGCCATCTGAAGAGTATCCCGCAGGCGGTTTGTGAGATTGTCGACTTTCTGGAAGTAAAGCCTGCGCTGGTCATGATCTGCGCGACCTGCGCGGATGCATTGCTTGGGACAGACTGGGACCGTGTGTGCCGGAAGGCAGAAGAGACAAGCGGCGTGAAGGTCCGGCCCTGCTATATGTATGCGCTGACGAGAGAGGGAATCCGTCCGCCGATGGTTCATGTCAGGCAGTCTCTGTATTCTCTTCTGGAAAAGAGAAAGCGGGTAAGCACCTCCGTGAATCTCCTGGGATTTTTCTCCCCGGTAGCAGAAGACTGCGAGCTGTTTCGCTATCTGACACAGGCCGGGATCAGGCAGATCCGTCAGATTTCGACATGCGCAGCCTATTCGGAATTCCTGGAGATGGCAGAGGCGAACTTCAACATCGTGCTGAATCCGGAGTGCAATCCTGCTGCGGAGGATCTGGCTGCAAGGCTGGAAATTCCCTATGTTGCGCTTCGCAGGTTTTATGACGCGGAACGCATACACAGGCAGTACGGCGCATTTGCGCATGCAACGGGAATCGAAATCGACGATGAGCAGGATTATCAGAAAGCCGCCGGACAGTTTGCCGCATTTTGCGACAGCAAAAAAGGGCTGGAAGTGTCGATCGGAGAATGCACCAACGCGGATCCCTTCGAGCTGGCGCTGACGCTTGCAGCCGGCGGCCTGCGGGTTGCGGAGATCTTCGCCACGGTAACGGAAGAGAGCCTGTGGTACCTGAATGCGCTCTCCGCCGTCAGTCCGGATACGAAGGTTTACTGCAACCAGGATCCGTCGATGATTTACTACGAAGAGAAGACGGACCCGGTCCGGCTGACGATTGGAAAGGACGCTGCGTACTATCACCCGCAGGCAGCGCATGTCTTCTGGAACAGTGACAGACAGCCTTACGGATACGCTGCGCTTGAATCGCTGCTCAAAGAAATAGATCAGGCGATCTGAAGGACAGGAATATGAAAGGACTACGGAAATATCTGACACCGTTTGCGCCGGACCAGTCCGGAGCGGTATCAATGTGCTATGCGCTTGGCGGGATGGTGGTTATCGTGGATGCCGGCGGCTGCGCAGGAAATATTTGCGGGTTTGACGAACCCAGATGGCAGCCGGATTATCTTTCGGCTTTCCATGAGAAGGAAGAAACGGTGGAAGCGGCTCCTCATGTGGAAGCTGTGTTCAGCGCCGGCCTTCGCGACATGGACGCCATTCTGGGAAGGGATGACCTCCTGATCAAAAAGGTGGAGGAGGCATCGAAGAAGATGGATGCAAGCTTTATCGCGCTGGTGGGCACACCGGTCCCTGCCGTCATCGGCACGGATCTCTACGCTGATGCTTCCATCCTGCAGAAGGCCCTGCATCTGCCCTGCATCGCGGTTCCGACGGACGGAATGCATCTGTATGACAAAGGGGTCGGGCAGACACTGCTTGAACTGATGAAGGCATTTGCGTCGGAAAAAACGGAAGAAGACAGGCAGGACAGAAGAATCTGCTCTGTTCTCGGACTCAACCCGCTGGATCTGTTCGATCCGTCATGGACGGCTGCGATACGGACATCTCTCCTGGAACAGGGATATGAGGAAGTGCTGCTTCCCGGGATGGATCCGGGTGTGGAATCTCTGAAAATGACGCCGCTTTCTGCATGCAATTACGTGGTTTCCCCTGCGGGGATCGAGGCGGCAGAGTATCTGAAAAAACAACACGGGACACCGTACGAAATCACATTTCCGGCAGACCCGATGATCCTTCTGGAGGAGAATCCGGTCAGTGAAGCAGCTTCCTGCGGCCCGGGTACCAGAATCCTCGTGGTGCATCAGCAGGTTCTGGCCAATGCGATCCGCCGGAGGCTGACGGAAGCGGGCATGCAGGGAAAGATCACGGCTGCTTCCTGGTTTGAGATGAGAGATGACCTTGCACAGGACGGTGACGTGAAGCTGATGGAAGAAGATGATTTCACCGCTCTCGCAAGGGAAGGAAACTGGGATCTGATCATTGCGGATCCGACCCTCAGGCCGATGGCCGGGAACTGGCAGGGCAGATGGATTGACGCTTTCCACTTTGCGGTATCCGGACAGGCAGCGATCGACCGGACGAGAAAGAAGAAGGGAGCAAAGGCTTCATGCCGGAACTGACGCAGACAAAAAGAATCAGGCTGTACGGGATCGTGCAGGGAGTGGGATTTCGCCCGTTTGTCAGCAGAGCTGCCATGGAGCAGGGCATCCTCGGATCTGTCTGCAACAGAGGCTCTTATGTCGAGGTCATCGCGCGGGGAACGGAGAAAGGACTGGAGCACTTTATCGATACGCTCAGGTATGATCCGCCGGAGCGGTCCGTCATCCTGAAGATTGACGTAAAGGACGCGGAAGGCCTGCCGCAGATGGACTCTTTCCGGATTGTTGAGAGTGAGAAGGAAAGAGGTGAGATCTTTATCTCGCCGGATATCGCGACCTGCCCTGACTGCAGAAGAGAGCTGTTTGACCCCGGAAACAGAAGATACCTGCACCCTTTTATCAACTGTACGCAGTGCGGCCCCAGGCTGACGATTCTGGATGAGCTGCCGTATGACCGGGCAAGGACAAGCATGAAAGAGTTTCCCATGTGCCCGGAATGTGCGAAGGAATATGAAGACCCTGGGTCCAGAAGATATGACGCGCAGCCTGTCTGCTGCAATGACTGCGGCCCGCAGGTCTTTCTGGCGGGAAGGAGCGAACGAGGCGCTGACGCGATCCGCGCTGCCAGGCGCATGCTCAGTGAGGGTAAGATTCTTGCGGTGAAAGGAATCGGAGGGTTCCACCTTTGCTGTGACGCGACCTCGCAGGAGGCGGTGACGAAGCTGCGGCAGAGAAAACGCCGCCCGGTCAAGCCCTTTGCCGTCATGATGCGTGATGAGGAAGCGGTATTGCATTCCTGCTATCTGAACAAAGAACAGAGCCATATTCTGACCGGATATCAGAAGCCGATCCTGCTGCTGGACAAAAGAGACGATTCCCCTCTGTGTGAGGCGGTCGCCCCCGGCAATCCGAAGATCGGCGTGATGCTTCCCTACGCACCGCTGCACATGCTGCTGTTTGACTATCCGGATGAGATCTGCATGCCGGAAGTTCTGGTTATGACAAGCGGCAATGTATCCGGCGCGCCGATCTGCAGGGACGAGGAGGAAGCCGTCAGGGAGCTTGGCGGCTTTGTGGACGCGATCCTGAGCCATGACAGAAAGATCCGGATCCGCTGCGATGATTCGGTGATGGACTTTTACCAGGGGCATCCGTATATGATCCGCAGATCCCGCGGATATGCGCCGCTTCCGGTTCTGACCGGCGGCAGCTATGACCAGACCGTGCTCGCGGTGGGCGGGGAGCTGAAGAACACATTCTGCATCGGAATCGGATCGATGTTCTACCCTTCAGCCTATGTGGGAGATCTGGCGGATCCCAGATCGGTCCGGGCGCTGGATGAGTCAGTTATGCGGATGGAAGCTTTGCTGGAGCGCAAGGCCCGGATCATCGCCTGTGACCTGCACCCGGGATACCAGTCGACCCGGTTCGCGCAGGACCTTGCCCGGAAGCGGGGCGTCCGTCTGATCCAGATCCAGCATCATTACGCGCACATTGCATCCTGCATGGCCGAAAATGACCTGGACGAGGAGGTTCTGGGTGCGTCCTTTGACGGTACCGGCTGGGGAACGGACGGCACCATCTGGGGCGGTGAGCTGATGCGCGCGGACCGGGCAGGATTTGAGCGGATCGGCAGCATCAAACCCTTCCGGATGGTCGGAGGTGATCTGGCCTCGAAGGAAGGCTGGCGTGTCGCAGCGTCCATGATCCATGCACTGTATCCGGAAGAGTCTGCGGCACAGGAGATTGCCGGGCGCTTATCCCTGTGTGATGGAAACCAGATCAGGATCATCTCGCGTATGGCGGATCAGGGCATCAATACCGTGACATCCACCAGCGCCGGAAGGCTGTATGACGCGGTCAGTGCCATCCTGGGCATCTGCCGCGCGTCGACCTTTGAAGGAGAGGCGTCCACCGCGCTGATGTTCGCGGCGCAGCACTGGCAGAAGACCGGCGCTCCGGATGCGGTTGAAGCCACAGCGGACAGATTCCGGGATGGACTTACTCTATATAAGGATCCGTCCGGATTTATGACACTCCCGACGGAGCTTCTGGTCCGGAAAATCATAGAAGAGAAACTGGAAGGAAGAAGCAGCCAGACGCTTGCGTATCTGTTCCATGACGCGCTTGCTGATCTGATCGCGCAGGCGCTGCTGGAAGCATCTGAAAAAACAGGACTGAAAAGCGCAGTGCTGACAGGAGGCGTCTACCAGAATACGCTGCTTCTGGAGCAGACAACCAGAAGACTGAAAGAAGGCGGGCTGGAAGTATACACCCATCACCTGATCCCGCCAAATGACGGCGGCATCAGCCTTGGACAGGCACTCGCGGCGCAGGAAATCCTGCGGCGGGAAAGCGGAAAGGACAAAAACGTCTGACAGAATGACGTTTACAGAACAGGAGGAGACAGTTATGTGTGTAGGATTATCAGCAAAAGTAGTCAGAGTCAATGGCGGATCAGCGATCGTCGACGCTTCAGGCGCGCGCAGGGAGGTATCCTCCCGGCTCCTGACTGATCTGGTGCCCGGCGATTATGTGATGGTGCATGCAGGAGCAGCGATTGCAAAAATCTCCGGAAATGAAGACAGAGAGGCTGACAGTCTGATGGAGGAGCTTTTGTGATGACAGGCCAGGTTGGAAAGAACGACGCACAGAGTGCGGGGACTTCCGGAATGAACGGCACACAGAGTGCGATTGAGAAAGCGCGCGGGATCATTTCCTCGTACCGCGGTCCGAAGATCCGGATCATGGAGGTCTGCGGGACGCATACGCATGAGATCTTCCGGCAGGGAATCCGAAGCCTTCTTTCAGAGGACATCGAGCTGATCTCAGGGCCGGGATGTCCGGTCTGCGTGACGCCGGTTTCCTTTATCGATGAAGCGGTATACCTTGCGCTGGAGAAGGGGTGTACGATTCTGACCTTCGGTGACCTGGTGCGGGTGCCCGGATCGAAGCTGAGCCTGCAGACCGCCCGTGGAAAGGGAGCCAGGATTCAGGTGGTGTATTCTCCGCTGGACGCGGAGGTTTACGCCAGCGAACATCCGGAAGAGGAGGCTGTATTTCTCTCTGTCGGTTTTGAGACGACGACACCTTCTTCGTGCATTGCACTGGAGCAGGCAATGGAAGACAAGCTGAACAATTTCAGCCTGCTGTGCGCCAACAAGACCATGCCCGCTGCGTACCGTGCCCTGATGCACACGACAGACGCATACCTCTATCCGGGACACGTCTGCGCGATTTCAGGTCTTGCCGACTGCCGCCAGATGCTTGAACTTGGGATGAGCGGCGTCGTTGCCGGATTCACGCCTGCGGAGCTTCTGACTGCTCTGGCTGTGATCGTCAGAAAGACGCAGGAGGGAAAGCCGTTCCTTGTCAACTGCTATCCCAGAGTCGTCACGGAAGAGGGAAGCCCCGAAGCAAGAGCGCTGGTGGAAAAGTACATGGAGCCTTGTGATACCAGATGGCGGGGAATCGGTGTGATGGAGCGTTCCGGCCTTCAGCTCCGGGAAGCGTATGCCGCCTATGATGCCCGGAAGAAATACGATCTCCCGAAGATCGAAGGCAAGGAAGCCAGAGGCTGCCGCTGCGGAGAGGTGCTGCAGGGGAAAATCAAGCCGAAGGACTGCCCGCTGTTCGGAAAGGGCTGTAATCCGGAGCATCCGGTGGGAGCCTGCATGGTGTCCTCGGAAGGCGCCTGCTCGGCATTTTATCTGTATCAGACATAAGGAAAACCGGAAGGAGGCAGGCATGGACCTGAAAGGAAAGACAGTAACACTCGCACACGGTGCGGGCGGAAAACAGACAGCAGAGCTGATTGGACAGGTATTCAAGGCGCATTTTGCCAATCCGTATTTCACAGCGGATGATGCCGCCACGCTGCCGCAGCCGGATGGCAGGATTGCCATGACGACAGACGGCTTCATCGTATCGCCGCGCTTTTTCAGGGGCGGCAATATCGGCAAGCTTTCCATCTGCGGCACGGTCAATGACCTTGCCTGCATGGGTGCGAAGCCGCTGTATCTCACCTGCGCATTTGTCATCGAGGAAGGCTTCCCGATGGAACAGCTCGAAGAGATTGTCTGTGCCATGGAGAAGACGGCGAAGGAAGCAGGCGTCGTGATCGTTGCAGGAGACACCAAGGTGGCCGGTAAAGGCCAGGTGGACGGCGTATTCATCACAACGACCGGCGTGGGACGGATCATGGACGGGGTCCATACCTCCGGAAGCCTGGCAAAAAAGGGGGACACTGTCCTGGTGACAGGGGATATCGGAAGGCACGGCTGCTGCATTCTCCTGGAACGGGATGAGTTCGGCATCGAAGCGGAAGTATCCAGCGACTGCGCACCGCTGTGGAACAGTGTGGAGGCTGTTCTTCGCGAAGTGCCCGACGTGCACGTGATCCGTGACGCCACAAGAGGCGGCGTCGGTACGGTTCTGTATGAGATCGCGGGCGAAAGCAATGTCGGCTTTTTGCTGGACCAGGAAGCGGTCCCTGTAGATCCGGCGGTGAGCGGCGTCACTGGCCTTCTTGGCCTGGATCCTTTGTACCTTGCCTGTGAGGGAACGCTGGTCATGATCGTCCCGCAGGAGAAGACGCAGCAGGTGCTTCAGATCCTGCACGCGCAGGAACACAGCCGCAATGCTGCTGTGATCGGAACCGTGACAGACACGGAACCGGGCCGTGTGGTGATGCGCACCGCGTTCGGAACACAGACCTACCTTCCCCAGCCCGGAAATGAACTGCTTCCGAGGATCTGCTGAGCAAAAAAGCAGCATTACAGCTGCTGATCAGTGAAGTGAAAGACAGAAAGAAAGGAGTAGCCACATGAAACGCGTTGCAGTGATCTCAATCATCGTATCCGACATGTCACAGACGCAGAAACTAAACGAATATCTGCATGAAGCTTCCGACTATATCATTGGCAGAATGGGCATTCCGTACAGAGAGAGGAAGATCAACATCATCAGCGTTGCGGTTGACGCACCGCAGGATCTGATCTCCGCCCTGTCCGGAAAGATCGGGAAGCTGGAAGGCGTCGCCACCCGGACGACCTATTCGGATGTCATGTCAGAAGCCGGAGAGTAATACAGGATTCATACGATATCAGGAACAGTGACGCTGTTTCTGATATCGTGCAGGCAACGAGAGGAAAAGCATGCTGAAGAGAGTAACGGAGTCGAATTCCATGGCTTTGGAAGGGGTACGCATCGCTGATGCTTCCTTTCCGCTTCCGTTTCCCCGTACGCTGGAGTACAATGCGCCGGCGCACGGTACCTGGAATATTGTCCATATCGGGATGGCGGTCCCCGAATCGCACAGCATTTACGTGTGCTCTGACAACTGTCTGAGAGGCGTGGTGATGACGGCTGCGGAAATGGGCTGCAGCGACCGGTTCCACAGTGTCACGATTCAGGAGCGGGATGTGCAGGTCGACAATCTTGAGTCGATTACGATCGAGGGTGTCTGTGATGTGATCGAACACCTGCCGTCCAAACCGCCGGTGGTCTTCGTGTTTCTGGTGTGCCTGCATATCTTCACCGGAAGTGATGAAGCGTATATCTTCCGCGAGCTCGGCCGGCGCTGGCCGCAGATTCAGTTTGTGAAGGGCTATATGGACTGCGTCCGTCAGAAGGAAGGGCCTAGTCCTGACATGAAACTGCGCATGGCAGAATTTGGAATCATTGAGCCGCTGCCCGTGAAACCGGACAGGGTCAATATTCTCGGGGGCGATGTGCCTTTTGAGAAGGACAGTGAGCTGATTGCCCTGCTTTCTGCAAGAGGCTGTGATGTAAGACAGATCGGCGACTGTGAAACCTTTGAACAGTTTCTGGCGCTTGGCGATGCGGCGGTGAATCTTTGCACCTATCCGAACGGAAATGACGCAGTCAGGAATCTGTCTGAGCGGACAGGAAGCAAATATCTGTATCTTTCCGCCGCTGTCTCCTACGAAGAGATCCGTTCACAGATACAGTCCCTGTCACATGCATGCGGGTTTGATCCTGTGCCGGAAGCCTGGTTCAGACAGCAGGAGGAAGCCTGTGAAGAGTCGCTGCGCCGCCTGGCCCGTGTTTTGGACGGGCGCGGTGTCGTGATTGATTATACGGCACATTCGAGACCGCTGGGGATTGCCCGGCTTTTGACCGAACATGGAATCAAAGCAGAGTGTATTCTTCTGGATATGATCCTGGAGGAGGAACAGGAAGCCTTTGCGTGGCTTCAGAAAAACTGTCCTGACCTGATGCTGGCTGCAACCGTCCATCCGCAGATGGCACGCTTCGGCAGGGGAAGGAATATTCTGCAGGACAGACCTGATGCCTTTACCGGCGGTGTCATCGCGATCGGCCAGAAGGCAGCATGGTTCTGCCAGACAGGTCATTTTGTCAATATGATCGAAGGCGGCGGCCTTTGGGGATACCAGGGCATCCGAACGCTCTGCAGCCTGATCGAAGAAGCGTGC
>CAMIVF010000061.1 GCA_946401715.1 uncultured Clostridia bacterium
TGAAACGCTCAAAAGCCGCTTTGACAGAACCATATTCCGGATCCTTTCTTCCTGCGGAAACTACAGATTCAGCTTCAGTGACCGAAGCTCTGCTTCCAGCTTCTTTCTCTGAATTACCTGCTGCAGGTCTGTCCCGGAGCCGGCGTCAGAAGCTGCAAACACCTTCAGGAGCGTCTCCCGGACCGCTTTCTCCCTGTCCTTTCCTGACGCTGCCTGGTCCAGGGTATGGAAGATTCCCGCGATCTGTGCCTGATCCTGCGTATCGGTAAAATGACTCAGCACAGACGCTTCCTCCACCCTGCCTGAGCGCTCCATCTGTGCATAGATCTCTTCTGCCGCCCTTGTCAGGAGACCGCCCCCGAAGTCTGCCGGCTGAACATACTTCTTCACGGTCTCATAGACAGACGGATAGCGGCAGATGTAATTCAGCAGAAGTTTTCTGGAGATGTCATCTCCCTGTTCCCTGACGGTCGCGGTACGATTCTTCCTGGACGCGGAAGGCGGTGCCTGATACATCTCACCGGTCGCCTCGTCCTCATAGAATCCGCCTTCGTCATATCCGTAGAGTACGGCCGGATCATAGGCCGGATCCAGGGAAGGTTCCTCCTGCTCTGCCGGCCGGGCAGCATGGCCGGATTCATACTCGTCTCCGGAACGCGAAGAAGGACCTGCCACCAGCCTTCTGGTGACAAGCTCCTGCAGCTGTTTTCTGTCTACCAGGTAATCTCTGCAGACTGCGTCGATGTAATTCTGGCGCTCCATCTGAGTCTCAAGCACGGCGATCCTCGACGCCACGGATTCAAAGAACCTTGTCTTCGCTTCCGGATCGCTCAAGTCATAATCACGCTTCGTGATCTCAATCTCAAACATCAGCGCATTCTGCGCTTTCTCCAGCCGCTCCTTCACAGCGTCATGCCCGAGCGCCTGAATCATCTCGTCCGGGTCCTTATAGGGATCCAGCCGCAGAATCCGCGGCGTGATCTGCGCTCGCCTCAGCATCGGGATCGCCCGCATGGCAGCAGCAACGCCTGCACTGTCGGAATCATAGCTCAGCACCACTTTTTTGGTGTAGCGCGCCAGCAATGCACAGTGTCCCGGCGTCAGGGACGTTCCCAGAGATGCGACTGCGTTCGTAAACCCTGCCTGGTGCATGGAGATGACGTCCATATATCCCTCGCACAGAATCAGGTAATCCTCCCTGGTTCTTCTGGCAAGATTCAGTGCATACAGATTGCGGCTCTTGTCAAAGATCTTTGTCTCAGGAGAATTCAGGTACTTCGGTTTCGCGTCCCCCATGACCCTTCCGCCGAAGCCGATGATCTTATTCGAGGTGTCGAGGATCGGGAATATGACCCTGTTCCAGAACTTGTCATACATGGTGCCGCGCTTTTGATCCACGTTCATGAGCCCGCTGCGGCGAAGCAGATCATCGCTGATCCCCTTTGACTTCATATAGCGGTAAAGACCATCCGACGGCGTCTTCGGCGCATATCCCAGGGCAAACGCTTTCATGGTTTCATCTGTCAGGCCGCGGCCGCGCAGATAATCCATGCCGCTCTTTCCCGCTGCAGACCGAAGGCTGTAATAATAATAGGTGCCGGCAAGACGGTTTACTTCCAGCAGCTGTGTACGCTCGCTCATGCTCTTTTTTTCTTCCGGCGATATGCTGCTTTGCGGAAGAGTGATTCCTGCACGCTCTGCCAGATACTGCACGGCCTCCAGGAATCCCATGTTATTGTATTCTTCGATGTAGGTGATGACATTGCCGCCCCGGTGGCAGCCGAAGCAGTAATACATCTGCTTCTGTCTGGAGACGGAGAAGGAAGGTGTCTTCTCATTGTGAAACGGACACAGGCCGACATAGCTGCTCCCGGCGCGCTTCAGCTTCACATCCTGGCCGATCACGTCCACGATGTCATTGGCAGAACGAACCTGATCCAGAATATCGTCTGAGTAGTACATGCAATCCTCCGTTTCCTTCGTTACTCTCCCGGCCAGCGCTGCGGTATGAAGATTTCCTGGAACTTCTCCACCGCGTAGATGTCCGTCATGCCGGAGATATAGTCGCAGATGACCCTGGCCTCCGGCTCTCCCTCTTCGATCAGCCGGGTATATTCAGCCGGCATCTGCTCCGGATTGTGTTCATAATGTCTGTACAGGCTGGTCAGAAGAAACGGCACCCGCTTTTCCTCTTTCTTCGCGGCACTGTTCGTGTACAGATTCTCAAACATGTACCTGCGCAAAGACATCATGAGGGATTCGATCTTCTCCGACATGCGGATCCTTTCGCAATCCATGCTGTTGTAGATGATATCATGCATCATGGTGTCCAGACGCTCCTTCGGGGAAGCGCCCAGCCCGTTCCGGATCTCCTCCGGGATATCCGCCTCCTTCATCAGCCCTGCGCGCTCCGCGTCATCGATGTCGTGGTTGATGTAGGCGATCTTGTCGCAGTACCGGACGATCTGCCCCTCCAGTGTGAAGGGGCGCAGTTCCCATTGATGATTCAGGATCCCGTCCCGCACTTCCTTTGTCAGATTCAGGCCCTGCCCGTCCCGCTCCAGCCGCTCTACGACCCGTACGCTCTGTTCATAATGGCGAAAGCCCAGAGGGCAGATCTGATTCAGCACCCGCTCTCCCGCATGGCCGAATGGCGTATGGCCCAGATCATGGCCCAGCGCGATGGCCTCTGTCAGATCATCATTGAGCAGAAGCGCCTTCGACACGGTGCGGGAAAGCTGTGAAACCTCCAGCGTATGGGTCAGACGGGTCCGGTAATGATCACTGACCGGCGCGATAAAGACCTGTGTTTTCTGTTTCAGCCGCCGGAATGACTTGCTGTGGATGATACGGTCCCGGTCTCTCTGATAGACCGTTCTGATCTCGTCTTCTATCTCAGTCCGGTCCCGACCGAGACTGTCGGCAGAATGCGATGCCGACTTGCTCAGCACCTTGTATTCCAGCTCCTGCGCATGCTCCCGTATATTCATACCACTGCCTTCCTGCTGCCTGATCCGTATCTGCTGCGCCCGTTCCGTTTTCATGCTTCCCGATCCGATCGTGCATGCTTCCTGATCCGGCTGTGTTACAGCCTGTCAGGCACACTCACGCGTCATTCGTCCGCTTCCGGAAAACGGGTCAGAAGCCACGCGAAGGAATGCGCCGGAATTCCCACCGCCTTGGCCGGTCTGTCTTCTCCGGTGATCAGGTCTGTGTAATCCTCCTCTTCATTGACCCACGCTGTTTCATCGTAGTCACTGAAGTTAAACAGGGCGATCAGCTTCTCTTTCTCGTAATACCGGCCGATTCCGAGGATATGATCGTTCCACGTCTCTACGACCCACACATCCGCTTCATCCCGGAATACAGGGTGCTCCAGGCGCAGCTTTTCAAACGTCTTAATCGCGCGGAACAGTCTGCCTTCGACCGTCTTTTTGCCGGTCCGCTTCCTTGCCTTCTTCCAGTCCATGCTGCCCCGGTGGAGATAGCGGGAATCCGCCTCTTTCAGAGGATCCTGATGGTATCCGTAGTCATTCTCCTGCGCGATTTCATCCCCCGCGTACAGGACCGGAATCCCGCTCTGGGTAAAGAGAAATGCATGCAGCATAATGTCGAGCCTGAGTGCTTTCTCCAGCTTCTCCCCGTTCTTCTCATACAGCGCGGCTTCGATGCCGCACAGGCTCGCCGTCGTTCCACACAGTCTGGCATCTCCGAGCCTGGGATCGTCATTGTAGAGTTCTCCCCTGGAATCAGAGTCAAACAGAAGTCCCCGGAAATAATCATTCAGGAACTTTTTATGCGCGACCTCATCCACTCCGAACTGTGACAGGAAACCGTAATCCAGGCCCCAGCCGATGTCATCGTGGCAGCGCAGATAGTTCAGGAAGGTGTATTCCTTCGGAAGGGCAAATACCGTGCCGAGCTGGTGTCTGAGCAGGCGCACGTCCTTCGTCGCGACAGTGTGCCAGGTCGTCGCCATCGTGGTGACATTGTACAGAATCTGGCACTCCGGCTTCTCCACAGATCCGAAGTACGGAACCACCTTCGAAGGCTCCATCACCACCTCACCCAGAAGGAGTGTTCCGGGACATACCACCTCACAGGCCATCCGCATGATCCGAACCAGCGTGTGCACCTGCATCAGGTTGCGGCAGGGTGTGCCGAGCTGCTTCCAGATATAAGGCACCGCGTCCAGGCGGATCACGTCCACGCCTCTGTTGCACAGGTACAGCATGTTGTCCGTCATATCGTTAAAGACCATCGGATTCCAGTAGTTCAGGTCCCACTGATACGGATAGAAGGTCGTCATCACAACCTTCTCCGCCTCCGGGCACCAGGAGAAGTTCCCGGGCGCCGTTGTGGGGAAGACCTGAGGAACTGTCTTCTCAAATTCATTCGGGATCGACCAGCTGTCAAAGAAATAATACCTGTCCTGATATTCCTTCTCGCCTGCACGCGCCTTCCGGGCCCACTCATGATCTTCGCTGGTGTGGTTCATGACAAAGTCAAGGCACAGGCTCATGCCTCTTCCATGACACGCAACCGCGAGGTTTTCCAGATCCTCCATCGTCCCCAGAGACGGTTCCACGCTTCTGAAGTCAGATACGGCGTAACCGCCGTCGCTCCGTCCGGCAGGGCTCTGAAGAAGCGGCATCAGATGCAGGTAGTTCACGCCGCACTCCTGGATATAATCCAGATGCTTCTCGATCCCTTTCAGGTTCTTCGCGAAGCACTGCGTATACATCAGCATGCCGACCAGGCTGCTGTCTTTATACCATGCCGGAAGCGCTTCCCGGGATTCATCCAGCGCTCTGAGATCTTTGTTGCGCTGTGTATAATTCCGGTAAAGCATGGAAAGGAAATACTCAAAAGCCTCTTCGTCTCCATGGTACAGTTCCCCATAGAGCCATTTCATTTCGTCATAACAGCGTGACATACGCTTTGTAAACAGTTCATCCCAGTTTTCCCGTACTGCCATAGTCTTCGCTCCTTATGATGATCGCCGGTTTACGAGTCAGCGCCTTTGCATCCACAGGCAGGCAAGCCTGCCTTGGCTTCAGGGCTTTTGACCCTTACATCATTACATTATAGACCATTCCCCTCTTTCGGAGAATAACCGTCTTACATTTCCTCGCAATAAACCGAAGGAAGATTCTCAATCAGGTCGCCTGCTTTCATACCGCGGCGGCCGAGGCTGGAGGCGGCGAGGTCTCCTGCCAGTGCATGGAGAAGTACACCTGCTTTTGCCGCGTCGGCAGCGTCTGTGCCCTGTGCCAGGAGGCTTCCGATCACGCCCGTCAGCACATCTCCGGATCCGCCGCAGGCCATCCCGTCATTCCCGTAAAGGTTCACCCAGATCTGAAGCGAATCCGCGATGACTGTCCTGGCGCCTTTCAGTACCGTAATGCATCCCAGCGCCTCACTGCATCGCACTGCAGCCTGTACAGGAAATGCCGCGGCTTCCTGTACGCTCCATGCTTCCTCCTCAAACAACGCACTCAGCCGGCTCATTTCGCCCGGATGAGGCGTGATCACGGCGGAAAGGGGAAGCTCTTTGATCAAAGAGCGGTCTTTCGCGATAAGGTTCAGGGCGTCTGCGTCAATCACCAGCGGTCCGGACCAGCCGGACAGCACACAGGACAGGATCGAGCGGCTTTGATCACTCTGGCCCAGCCCGGGACCGATCGCGACAGCGTCAGCCCACTCCAGGTGCCCGGCAATATCCCCGTCCGCAGGCCACGGGGCAAAGAGCGCTTCCGGAAGACAGGTCTGCAGAATGACGCGGTTTGCCTCATCAGAAAGAACCTTCACAAGTCCGCAGCCGCTCCGAAGGGCTGCCCCGGCAGCCAGGCATGCAGCCCCTGCCATGTCCTTCGCGCCGGCGATCAGAAGCAGTCTCCCGCAGGTGCCTTTATTTGCGTCGGGACGCCTGGCAGGAAGCAGATCCTTCAGGTCGTCCCGGTCGAGTGCGTATACAGGCTCACTCTCCCAGTCCACGCGTTCATCGGTGATTCCGACGTCCCGGACCAGAAGTTCTCCGCACAGGGCAGCACCCGGATACAGCATCTGTCCGAGTTTTGCGTACTGCATCGTCACGGTCAGATCCGCCCGTACCGCGCAGCCCATAATCTGCCCTGTGTCCGCGCTGACGCCGGACGGAATGTCAATGGCGATCACAGGTGTATCCACCCGGTTCACCGCGCCGATGACATCTGCGAAACGTCCGATGACTTCCCGCTTCAAACCAATCCCGAACAGTGCGTCCAGTATCAGGTCATACCCTTTGAAGGAAGCCTCGTCCGGCAGCTCCCTGCCGCCGTATCTTTGGAAGATCTCAGCCTGCAGAACGGTCTGCTGTGTCCTGCTGTCATGCTTCCCGACAAACAGAACCTCTGCCGTCCTTCCTGCAAGGTTCAGAAGTCTTGCCGCGGCATACCCGTCGCCGCCGTTGTTCCCGCTGCCGCACAGCACCAGGATCCGGCGCGCTTCCGGATACCGTTCCAGCACCGCATCCCTGACGGCCAGCGCTGCCCGTTCCATCAAAACCAGGGACGGCACCCTGAACTTCTCTATCGTCGCCTCATCACAGGCTTTCATCTGTTGCGCATTCAACAGGTATTTCATACAGGATCCTCCGTGAAAAAACCAGGCCATGGAAAAAACCGCACCATTCCTGTAATCATTCTGGTGAAATGGTGATATTGAAAAGCCCCGGGACCGAACACAAGGAACGATCCCGGGGTGATTCTCGTGATTTCAGGATCACTACAGATTGAAGTGGTCCGTCAGACGGATCAAAGCTTTACGTTGTAGAAGCTCTCTTTTCCGCGATATTCAGCGACTTCGCCAAGCTCTTCCTCGATACGGATCAGCTGGTTGTACTTCGCGATACGGTCGGTACGGCTCAGGGAACCGGTCTTGATCTGTCCTGCGTTGGTCGCGACGACAAGGTCAGCGATCGTGGAGTCCTCAGACTCGCCGGAACGATGGGAGACAACCGCGGTATAGTTGTGCTCCTTCGCCATCTCGATGGCGTCGAAGGTCTCTGTCAGGGTTCCGATCTGGTTCAGCTTGATCAGGACGGCATTGGCTACGCCAAGCTCGATTCCCTTGCGGATGAAGGTGGTATTGGTGACGAACAGATCGTCGCCGACCAGCTGGATCTTGTCGCCGAGGCGCTCGGTCAGCTTCTTCCAGCCATCCCAGTCATTCTCAGACAGGCCGTCTTCGATGGAGATGATCGGATACTTCTCAACCCAGCCGGCATAGAGCTCGATCATCTCGTCAGAGGTCTTCTCGCCTTCACCGGAGCGGGCCAGATCATAGACACCCTTCTCTGCATTGTAGAACTCGGAGGAAGCCGGATCCATCGCGATGCCCATGTCAACGCCCGGCTCATAACCGGCAGCCTTCATGGCTTCCACGATCATCTCAAGCGGCTCCTCGTTGCCGTGCTTGCAGGAAGGAGCATAGCCGCCCTCATCACCGACGCTGGTCGCATAGCCGCGGGCCGCGCATACCTTCTTCAGTGCATGGAAGGTCTCAGCGCCCATGCGGACTGCCTCAGCCTCAGTCTTCGCGCCGATCGGCATGATCATGAACTCCTGCATGTCAACAGAACCGTCCGCATGTTTGCCGCCGTTCAGAACGTTCATCATCGGAGTCGGAAGAACCTTGGCGTTCGGGCCGCCGAGATACTTATACAGCGGAAGGCCGCAGGAATCCGCCGCAGCACGGGCAACAGCCAGAGATACGGACAGGGTTGCGTTGGCGCCGAGCACCTTCTTGAACTCGGTTCCGTCAAGCTCGATCATGACCTTATCAATCTTGGACTGATCAAAAACATTCATTCCGACAATCTTCGGAGCGATCTTCTCGTTGACGTTCGCAACTGCCTTCAGGACGCCCTTGCCGCCGTAGCGCTTCTTGTCGCCGTCACGAAGCTCAACTGCTTCTCTCTCACCGGTGGAAGCTCCGGACGGAACGATTGCACGTCCGAACGCACCAGACTGCGTATAGATCTCGCACTCAACAGTGGGATTTCCGCGGGAGTCAAGGACTTCACGGGCAACTACTTTCTCAATAGCGTCAGCAAATACATTCATAATAGATTCCTTTCCCCGTTCCATGGAACGGCATTGGTAGTGGGTGCTCCCGGCTGATCCGGGTATTCCATGCTTCCAGACGGATACGCGATCTGGTATCCTTCAACGCACTTTATTATAAGCGTTTTTTAACGTGAATGCCACTGTTTTCTTCAAACTCTGTTAAACGTCCGCATGCTTTGTCAGAAACGAATCCAGCCAAACGCCTCCGCCACCGAACTGATCAGGATAATCACGGCAAAAACCGGGCACAGCCAGCGGATCATAAAACGGAAAACGGCTCTTCTGCCAAAGGGCGCTCCGCCCAGCGTCACCTCTTCTTCCACACGGTCCAGTCCCATCCGTCTTGTCACATACATGCAGATCGCCAGTGCCGCAACCGGCATCATGACCGAGTTGGTCAGGAAATCAAAGAAATCCAGGAACGGCATCCCGATGATCGTGATGCCTGCAAGCGGTCCGTACCCCAGGCAGGAAAGCAGTCCCAGCCCGATCATAATCACGCCTGTCACTGCTGTGCCCTTGCTGCGGCTCCAGCCGAATTCGTCCGCGAAAGTGGCAACCACGCTCTCGGTCAGCGCAATGGCACTCGTGAGCGCTGCAAACAGTACAAGCAGAAAGAACAGGACGCCGACCAGTCTCCCGGCCCCCATGCTGTCAAAGATCTTCGGCATCGTGACAAACATCAGGGAAGGTCCTTTGTTCAGCGCTTTGGGATCCCCTCCGGAAAATGCAAAAACCGCAGGAATGATCATCAGCGCAGCCATGACGGCGATTCCTGTATCAAACAGCTCCACCTGTCTGGTTGATTCCTCGATCGACACATCCTTCTTCATGTAGGATCCAAATGTGATCAGGATTCCCATGGCAATGGACAGAGAATAGAACATCTGCCCCATTGCGGAGGCCACCGTCTTCCAGGTAAAATGCTTAAAATCCGGTATCAGGAAATAGCGCACGCCTGCCAGGGCCCCCGGCCTGGTAATGGAATAGACGCAGATGAACGCTGCAAGAACCACCAGGAGCGGCATCATGATCCGCGACACCCGTTCAATTCCTTTCTCGACCCCCATGAAGATGATCCCAAGGACCATCCCCGCAAAAACGCAGAACCACAATACGGTATCCGGACCGTTTGTAATAAAATCCGTGAAGAAGGTGTCTGACGCAGCCTTCTCCAGGTCTGTAAACAGAAACACAAACAGATACTTGCAGACCCAGCCGCCGATCACGGAATAATAGGGGACAATCAGCATGGGAATGATGGCATTGATCCAGCCGCCGGCAGTATCAGATGCATTTTTCCCATATACCTTAAATGCACTGACCGGGCTTTTGCCCGTCGAGCGCCCGATTGCCGTTTCCGCAATGATCATGGAATAGCCGAACGTCAGCGCCAGTATAATGTAGACCAGCAGAAACACGCCTCCTCCATGCTTCGCGGCAAGATACGGAAACCGCCAGATGTTTCCCAGCCCCACCGAGGCGCCGGCTGCTGCCAGCACAAATCCGATCTTGCCGGAAAATGAGTTCCTGTTCTGTGTATTCAAATCGTCAACCTCCACACATTGTTATAATCACCGATTCCAGCAGGCTGTCTTCTACAGGCCCGGATAGACGCCGGCCTCCTTCAAGGCCTGCATGGCTTCGACAACTCCCTGCTTATCCTCTGCGTAAGTGACGCCATGCCAGACATCATGCACGGTGAGCACCTTCACCTTCGCCTTTCCCTCTTCCATCAGGTCATTGACCACAAAGGGAAGGAAGTACTCACAGCCTGCCGGGTTTTCTTTCAGCTCCTTCTCCAGGAACAGGGGGAACCGGGCCTTGAGCTGTGTCAGGAAGGACAGCGGGAATCCCCACATATTCATCGAAACCACGCTGTCTCCGCTGACCGGGATCCATGTTTCCCTGTCGTCTGCCAGGTAAGCTGCATCTTTTCCCTGCCTTACGATCTTCGTCCGCTCCACGATGGACGTGAGGCTGCCGGAAGCATCGGTCGTACAGACGCCGCGCGCGACGGAGCCATTCTCCGTCAGAGTGTTTTTCAGAAGATACCCTGCCATGACATACTCCTGCACAGCATCGTCACCAGCCTCCTGCTTCACCAGGAAATCATAGACGATCTGAAACGCTTCCACGCCGTAATAATCATCCGCGTTAATCACCGCGAACGGACCGTGAATCAGGTCTCTCGCGCTCAGGACGGCATGTCCTGTGCCCCATGGCTTCTTTCTTCCCTCAGGAACCTCGACTCCCTCCGGAAGATCCGTCAGTTCCTGGAACGCATAATGAACCTTCATGGTCTTACTGATCCTGTCACCGATCGCTTCCCGGAAAAGCTGCTCATTTTCCTTCTTGATGATAAATATGAC
Source organism: uncultured Clostridia bacterium (assembly GCA_946401715.1). Lineage (GTDB taxonomy): Bacteria > Bacillota > Clostridia > Lachnospirales > Lachnospiraceae > Porcincola. The sequence continues at coordinate 10,481 of CAMIVF010000061.1, forward strand.
CTCCTCGAATCCGGCGCGGCGCGCGTCATAAATCGAGAAATCCATGATGATGTGTCCCTGTTCGTCTACCGGGTCAATCTGCTTCAGCCCGC
>CAMIVF010000062.1 GCA_946401715.1 uncultured Clostridia bacterium
GTTTGTCAGCTTCATGATTACCGGCAGGGGTGCGTACTCCCGCCTGAAATATGAGTCTGGCGTCCACCGGGTTCAGCGGGTACCGGAAACGGAGAGCGGGGGACGGATTCACACGTCCGCCTGCACAGTGGCAATCATGCCGCAGGCTGAAGAGATTGATTTTCATCTGGATCTGAGTGAATGCCATTTTGATGTATTCCGCGCTTCCGGAAACGGAGGTCAGTGCGTCAATACGACGGACTCGGCGGTCCGGCTCGTGCATGAGCCGACCGGTATTGTTGTCAGCTGTCAGGATGAGAAGAGCCAGCTGAAGAATAAGGATAAGGCGATTAAGATTCTGAGGTCGATTCTCTATCAGAAGGAACTGATGGAGCGGCATGACGCTGAGGCGGAGGAGAGAAGAAGCCAGATCGGCTCCGGCGACCGGAGCGAGAAGATCCGTACCTACAATTTTCCGCAGGGGAGAGTTACCGACCACCGGATCAGGCTGACGCTGTACAGGATTGACCAGATCATGAACGGGGATCTGGATGAATTGATCGATCCCCTGATTGCTGCCGACCAGGCGCAGAAGCTTGCAAAATCCGGCGAGGAACAGGACAGAGCGTAAGGCGAAGGAATGATCAAGGACTTCCCGCAGCACAAAAGGAATGCGCAGGAATACCGGAAAGCCGGTTTTTCAGAAAACAGAAGGTACGAAGGAAGACTATGCCAAAGTGGGAAAACAATGTCAGGAAAGTGGTCCCTTACACACCAGGCGAGCAGCCGAAGATCCGGGACCTGATCAAACTCAATACCAACGAGAATCCTTATCCGCCGTCTGAGAAAGTTCTTCAGGCGCTGCGTGCGCTTGACGATGAGGGGCTCAGAAGATATCCGGATCCGGCATCCACTCTTCTGAACGAGGCGGTTGCGCACCATCTGGGCGTTTCGGCAGAGCGCGTCTTCACAGGAATCGGGTCGGATGATGTGCTGGCCATGTGCTTTCTGACTTTCTTTGCTTCCGGCAGGCCGGTTCTGTTTCCGGACATTACCTATTCCTTTTATGATGTCTGGGCGGACCTGTTCCGGATCCCTTATGAGACACAGCCGCTCGATGAAAATTTCCGGATTGTAAACAGGGATTATTACAGGGAAAACGGGGGGATTATTTTTCCGAACCCTAATGCGCCGACCGGCGTGAAGAAGGACCTTGCCGGGATACGCCAGATTCTGGAGCACAACCGCGATGTTGTGGTGATCGTGGACGAAGCTTATATAGACTTTGCCAGGAGCGAAGAGGAATTGCGCGATGCAGGCAGTGTGCCGGCTGCGAGCGCGCTGAACCTGGCAGACGAGTTCGATAATCTGCTGGTCGTCCAGACCAGCTCCAAGTCAAGGGCACTGGCCGGAATGCGGATCGGCTGGGCGGTCGGATCTAAGAAGCTGATCCGGTATCTGAATGACGTGAAGTATTCCTTTAACTCCTATACCATGAACCAGGCAGCGATTGCTGCCGGAAGTGCGGCACTGGCGGACGAGGCGTATTACAGCGTCTGTACGGCGAAGATTATCCGGACAAGAGAGCGGATGAAAAAGGAACTGAAAAAGCTCGGATTTTCATTTCCGGATTCCGCGGCCAATTTCCTGTTTGTCACGCATCCGGAGCATCAGGCCAGGGATCTGTTTCATGCGCTGCGTCAGGAGAAGATTCTTGTGCGCTATTTTGACAAACCGCGGATCGACAATTATCTGCGCATTACCATCGGGACAGACGAGCAGATGGATGCGCTGTGTGAGTGCCTGAAGAAACTGATGAGGAAATAACTGTTATGACCAATACACTTGCAACCTGGTTTGCGTCGAATCTGGGACAGGTGATGCCCGCGGAACTCGTGGTATTCATCGTGTCTCTGTTTCCGATTCTTGAATGCAGAGGCGGCCTGATCGTGGCTGCTCTTCTGGGAGTGAACCCATGGACGGCGGTACCGATCTGTGTTCTGGGTAATGTGCTTCCGGTTCCCTTCATCCTGCTTTTCCTCAAAAAGGTGCTGGCCTGGCTGAAGAAAACGCCGCTGCATGGATTTGCGGAGTGGATCGAGGCAAGAGGCGAGAAGAAGAGTACCGGTATGAAATACGGAGAGTTCTGGGGCCTGCTTTTGTTTGTCGGGATTCCGCTTCCGGGAACCGGGGCCTGGACAGGGTCTTTGATAGCCACGATCCTGGACATGGACTGGAAGAAGGCGATCGTGCCGATTCTTCTTGGCGTACTGCTTGCGACGGTCATCATGACGGCCTTCTCCTATGCATTCCTTGCGAATGTAGTAGGGTGAGAAGATCCGGGAGGAATGGAAGATGTATGAGACCTTCGCGCGGGTCTATGATACTTTTATGGATGAAGTGCCCTACGATGCGTGGGCCGGCTGGCTGATCCGAAGGATGAAGCAGGACGGGATCGAAGACGGTCTGGTGCTGGATCTTGGCTGCGGGACCGGACAGATGACCCGGCGCCTGGCGCAGGCAGGATATGATATGATCGGTGTGGACAATTCACCGGATATGCTGCAGATTGCGCAGGAAAGATCGAATGGACTGGATATTCTCTACCTGCTGCAGGATATGAGATCATTCGAACTGTACGGAACCGTACGCTGTGTCATTTCCACCTGTGACAGCCTGAACTATATCACGGACCGGGAGGATCTTCTGCAGGTTTTCCGGCTTGTCAACAATTATCTGGATCCGGGAGGGCTGTTTCTCTTTGACATGAACAGCATCTTTCATTATGAGAGCCTGTGTGCGGACAACACCTTCGCGGAATCAAGGGATGACTGCAGTTTCATCTGGGAAAACAGCTATGATCCGGAAACCAGGATGAATGAATATGATCTCACGCTGTTTCTGCGCAGGGAAGAGGGGCTGTATGAACGGTTTCTGGAAACGCACCGGGAACGCGCGTGGCGTGTGAAAGAGGTAGAAGCGCTCCTTGCTGAGGCAGGGTTGAAGCCGGAAGGCGCAGCGTGCGCTTATGGCCGGGAGACAGACAGGATTCTGTTTCAGGCAAGAGAAACCGGAAAACGGCAGGATTAAGACAGGAGAAGGAAGATGAGATTCACAAAAATGCATGGAATCGGCAATGACTATGTGTATGTGGACGGATCAGCTGAGAAGGTAGCAGATCCTGCTGCCGCTGCAAGGTTTGTCTCGGACCGTCATTTTGGGATCGGATCCGACGGGCTGATCCTGATCAATCCTTCTCAGCATGCAGACTTTGAGATGGAGATGTACAATGCGGATGGATCGCGCGGGAAAATGTGCGGGAACGGCATCCGCTGTGTCGGAAAGTATGTCAGCGACCATCATATGACGGATAAAGAGGAGATCACTGTAGAGACCCTTGCGGGGATCAGGCACCTGAAGCTTTTCAAAGAGGACGGAAAGGTAACCCTGGTGCGTGTCGACATGGGAGCGCCGATCCTGACTCCGGCTGAAATACCGGTTGATGTGAATGCTGCGGGCGGGATCTCCGGCTGCGTGCTGGATCCGTACGGGGAAGTGATCCTGGAAGCGGCAATCCCTTTGAATGATTCTTTCTCCATGACAGGAACCTGTGTCTCCATGGGCAATCCGCACTGTGTCGTACAGGTGCCGGACGTACCCGGGTTTGATGTAAGCGGGATCGGGCCGCTGTTTGAACACAATCCGGTATTCCCGGAGGGAGTTAACACGGAGTTTATTCATATCGATGACCGTAGAAATGTAACGATGCGTGTCTGGGAGCGGGGAAGCGGCGAGACCTGGGCCTGCGGGACAGGTGCCTGCGCAGTCTGCGTTGCGTGTATCCTGAACGGACTGACAGAAACGTCCGTAACGGTGCACCTGCGCGGGGGTGACCTTCAGATCGAGTGGGATCAGGAACGAAACATCGTTTTTATGACCGGGCCGGCCGTGACGGTGTTTGAAGGTGAGATCGCCCTATAAGATCTGATGAAAAACAGGAGAGACCTTTCATGAAAAAAAAGATCCTAAATTCCATGACTGCCCTTGCCCTGGGATGCGTGATGATGATTACAGGCTGTACCAGAAGCCAGATCAATTATCAGATCGCAGAGGCGATCGGGACAGCCGGGAAATATGAAAACAACGAGCCTGTCGAGACACCGAAAATGGCAGAGAAGAGGAAGCTGCTGGAAGAATCGGAATCAGAAGAGGCTACGCTGCTTGAGTACCTGGACGAGGCGGAGAAACTCGCACAGGGCTACAACTATGAGGAGGCCATCTCCGTCCTCAACATGATCCCTCTTGTGCAGGCCAGGGATGCGCGGGTGAGCGAAGCCAGGGAAAGATATGAATCGGGTGATTCCAACCTGGTAAACTGGGTGGACGGAGAGATTCCGCATCTGTGCTTCCCGACCCTGATCTATGATACCACCATGGCATTTGACGGAGATGACAAAGCATCTGATTACAACACGACCATGGTAACGTGCAAGGAATTCAGTTCGATTCTGCAGAGCCTTTATGAGGGCGGCTATATTCTGATTGACATCCATTCCATCGCGGCGATGATCACGGATGACAGGGGAACGTCCTCGATGGAGGAGCAGAAGCTGAAGCTTCCGGAAGGAAAACGTCCGATCATTCTTTCCCAGGATAACCTGAATTACAGCACCGTGAAAAACGGTGACGGCATTGCGACAAAACTGGTGCTGGACGAGAACGGGAAAGTGAAAGCCCAGTACACGGACAGCGAAGGGCATGATGTCGTGGGAGACTATGACTTTATTCCCATTCTGGACAGCTTCATCGAAGAGCACCCGGACTTTTCCTTCCGCGGCGCGCGTGGAATCGTATCTGTCTCGGGAAGTGAAGGCGTGTTTGGCTACCGGATCCCGTCCGGAAACGATGCGGCTTCCGCCGAAGGGCAGGATTCCTCCGGACAGGGGACAGCAGGGACGCTTTCCGCAGATCAGAGCGAAACTGTATCAGCGATTGCCGGTGCGCTGACCAGTGAAGGGTGGAGCATTGCCTGCGCCGGCTGGTCACACAACTACATGAACGACATGTCGATGGAGCAGTTCTGCGCGGAAATCGATGACTGGCAGAACTATATCGGAAGCCTGACAGGTCCTTCGGACATCCTGTTCTATCCGTATGGAGCGGAAGTGGAATATCCGGGTGAAAAGCTGAATTACCTGATTGATCATGGATTCTGCTATCTGTGCGGTCTGTGGGGAGACACCGATTTCCGGGAGCTTGGGGACCTGTACATGCGCATGACCAGAAGGTTTATCGACGGATACACACTGGTCAATGCGCCGGTGTACTTTACACAGTTCTTTGATGCGTCTACAGTCATTGATGATGACAGGTAACAGGATCCGCCGATGCAGGCCGGCCGCCGGCTGATGGCGGTGAAGGCATGCAGAAATCGGTGATGATCTGTGAGATTTGGGACGTTGACGTGGTAAAGTCAAAAAGTTATAATATTTCTCATGCCGGCACACTTGTATTTTGCAGTGCCGGAATAAAGAAGAAGCAGTCAGAAGGAGCAGTATCATGGGAAAGTACGTGGTAAAAAGAGTACTTCTCGCAATCGTAACGATCTTTATCGTGTGCGTTATCACCTTTTTTACGATGAACGCGATACCGGGCGGACCGTTCGCAGGCGAGAAGGCGAAGTCACCGGAGGTTCAGGCAGCGCTGGAGAAGCGGTTTAACCTTGACAAGCCGGTAGGACAGCAGTTTGTGATCTATATGAAGAATCTCCTGCATGGAGATTTCGGGATCAGCGCAAAGACAGGACGCGAGATCTCCGATACGATCTCGTCCAAGTTTTCGGTCTCCGCGAAGCTTGGCGTCATGGCAGTTCTGCTGGCGGTTTTCCTGGGTGTCGTGTTCGGAAGCATTGCCGCTCTGTGCAGAAACCGGTGGCCTGACCGGCTGATTATCTTCCTTTCGACTCTGTTTACATCGCTGCCAAGCTTTGTTCTGGGATCATTCCTTCTTGTGATCTTCTCGGTGAAGCTCGGCCTGGTGAAGGCCTGGAGTCCGACCAACCAGAATCTGATTCTTCCGGTCATCGCTCTCGCGATGTATCCTTCAGCGTATATTACCAGGCTGACAAAGACATCCATGCTGGATGTCATGGGACAGGATTATGTCAGGACGGCCCGCGCCAAGGGCGTCGCCCAGTGGAAGGTCCTGTTCGTGCATACGCTCCGGAATGCGCTGATTCCGGTCGTGACCTATCTTGGACCGATGATCGCGGGTGTTCTGACGGGTTCTTTGGTCATTGAACAGATCTTTACGATCGGCGGACTGGGCGCTGAATTTGTGCAGAGCATCACGAACCGTGACTATCCGATGATTATGGGCGTCACGATCTTTCTGGCGGTGTTTATGGTTACCATGAACCTTTTGACGGACATCGTATACAAACTGATTGATCCGCGCATCAACCTGGATTAAGGAGGAGAGCACTATGGCAAAAGAAGCATATGATGTCAATAAGATGCCGAAGAAGAACCCGCTCTCTATGCAGATCGATCTTCAGAAATTCGAGAAGGCAACCGATGAGGAAAAGCAGCAGGCGGAGGTGATGAGCGAGTCCACTTCCTTCTTCCGCGACGGTATGAGAAAGCTTCGGAGGAATCCGCTCGCGATGTTCAGCATTATCGTGCTGATCGCGATTATCCTCATGATTGTCCTTGTTCCGATCGTGGTGCCGTACAGCTATTCCGATATTATCTCGGTCAATGGCAGGAGAGACAAGAGCGCCACCAACATGGCGCCTTTCACCTACTCAAAGCTGGAACAGCAGTACATCGACGAAGGCGGCAAGGTATTTCCGCATATTATGGGAACCGATGAGCTTGGCCGGGATTACTTTGTCCGTGTTGCCTACGGTACGAGAATCTCTCTGCTGGTAGGTGTCTTTGCGAGCGTGATTGTCCTGATCATCGGCGTTCTGTACGGATCCGTCTCAGGCTATTTCGGCGGGAAGGTCGACCTGATCATGATGCGGATCGTCGATATCATCTATTCCCTTCCCGACCTTCTGATGATTATCCTGCTGTCCGTTGTGCTCAACGAAGTCCTGAAGTTCGACGGCAACGGGATCCTGGCCCGCCTGGGCACGAACATGATCTCCTTGTTTATCGTCTTCGGCCTGCTGTACTGGGTCGGCATGGCCAGGCTTGTCCGCGGTCAGATTCTCACGATCAAGCAGAATGAGTATGTTCTGGCAGCGCAGGTCAGCGGCGCGAAGAGTTCGCGGATTATCCGCCGCCATATCCTGCCGAACTGTATCGGCGTGATCATCATATCCGCAGCGCTGCAGATTCCGTCAGCGATTTTTACCGAATCATTCCTGAGCTTTATCTCACTGGGCGTCAAGGCACCGATGCCGTCCCTGGGATCTCTTGCAAGTGCGGCCAGAAGCGGTATTACCACCTACACCTATAAGCTGATCTTCCCGGCCCTGATGATCGGACTGATTACCCTGGCGTTCAATCTGCTGGGCGATGGTCTGAGAGACGCGTTTGATCCGAAGTTAAGGAGGTAAGAAAGATGGCTGAAGAGAAGAACATTCTGTCCGTAGTCGACCTCCACACATCCTTCACCACCGACAAGGGAGAGGTGCAGGCGGTCAACGGCGTTTCATTTGACCTGGAAGCGGGAAAGATTCTCGGAATCGTCGGCGAGTCGGGCTCAGGCAAGTCGGTCAGCGCGTATTCGGTCATGCAGATCCTGGAGAAGAACGGATCCATCAAGTCCGGACAGATCCTCTACAAAGGCGAGGATATCACAAAGTGGCCGGAGAAGCGGATGCGTGATTTCCGCGGCAAGTGCTGTTCTATTATCTTCCAGGACCCGATGACCAGCCTGAATCCGGTCTTTACCATCGGATACCAGCTGAAGGAGGCAATCAAGCTCCATACAAACCGCAAGGGAAAAGAGGCGGAGGAGCGTGCAGTCGAGATGCTGGAGCTGGTTGGCGTCAATGAGCCGCGCAAGAGGATTCACCAGTATCCGTTTGAGTTTTCCGGCGGTATGCGGCAGAGGGTCATGATTGCCATGGCGCTTGCCTGCGAGCCTGATATCCTGATTGCGGATGAACCGACGACTGCGCTGGACGTGACGATCCAGGCGCAGATCCTGGAACTGATGCAGGATCTGCAGAAGAAGCTCGGCATGGCGATCATCATGGTCACGCATGACCTGGGCGTCATCGCACAGATGGCGGATGAGATCATCGTCATGTACGGCGGCCGTGTCTGCGAGAGAGGCAGCGCCGAGGATATCTTCTACCGCCCCTGCCATGAATACACGAAGGGACTCCTTCGTTCGATTCCGAATGTTGACTCTATGGGGAAACGGCTGCAGCCGATCTCCGGAACGCCGATCAACCTGCTGAACATGCCGAAGGGCTGTGCGTTCTGCCCGCGCTGCGACGAGGCCATGAAGATCTGCCTGGAGAAGCAGCCTCCGGAAACCCGGACTCCTGACGGACATTTTGCATCCTGCTGGAAGATGATTCAGGCTGAGATCGAGTCAGGCATGATCCGGCCGGAAGATGCTTCCGGATCGGGAACATGACAGGAGGATACAGAGAATGGATATGAATTATAAACCGGATCAGGAAAACCTGGTTGAGGTGAATAACCTGAAGATGTACTTTTCGGTGAAGACAGGCTGGCTGTCCACGACCCCCCTCAAGGCGGTTGACGGCGTATCCTTTGCGATCCGTCCCGGAGAAACGCTGGGACTGGTCGGAGAATCCGGCTGCGGAAAGACGACAGTGGGAAGAGCCCTGATCCGGCTCTATACACCGACTGACGGAGATGTCTTCTTTGACGGAAAGAGAGTGGATGCCAAGTCCATCGGCTCTCTGCGCAAGGATATGCAGATGGTGTTTCAGGATCCGTATTCTTCCCTGAATCCACGTATGACGGTGGAGGATATCATCGGTGAACCGCTGGACGTCCATAAGATGTATACAAGCAAGGCGGACCGGAGAGAGCAGATTCTGTATCTGATGGAACTGGTCGGGCTGAATGCCGAGCACGCGACCCGTTACGCGCATGAATTCTCCGGCGGCCAGAGGCAGAGAATCGGAATTGCCAGGGCGCTTGCGACAAAACCGCGCTTTATCGTCTGCGACGAAGCGGTTTCCGCCCTTGACGTATCCATCCAGGCCCAGGTCATCAATATGTTCGAAGACCTGCAGCAGAAACTGGGGGTAGCCTATCTGTTCATCGCCCATGACCTTCTGGTGGTGCATCATATTTCCAAACGGATTGCCGTAATGTATCTGGGGAAGATGGTCGAGATGGCCGATGCCGATGAACTGAACGAGAACCCGATGCACCCGTATACGGTCTCGCTTCTTTCTGCGGTTCCCTATCCGGATCCGAAGATCGCGAAGTCCAGCAAGCGGATCATCCTGAAGGGAGATGTCCCCAGTCCGCTGCATATGCCGAGCGGCTGCCCGTTCCGCACGAGATGCCAGTACGCGACAGAGCAGTGTGCGCAGGAGATGCCGAAGCTTACAGACCGCGGAAACGGGCATATGGTTGCCTGCTGGAATAAATAAATCCTTCTCTTTTGAGAAGTGATATAGTATAATTCAATCTTGTACAGACATCCGGTTCCCGGCTGAGCGGGGTAATATCCGGTTTGATGTAACTAAATTTTTGCTCATAAGGAGGAGGAAAGAATGAAGAAGAGTTTGTTGTCAGTGCTGCTTGCCGGCGCTATGGTACTGTCTTCTTTCGGCATGTGCGCGATGGCGGACGAGACCGAAGGCGAGAAGGCCGGAAAGAGCAGTGAGGCTGCCCCGGACTGGGAAGACTATGATGAAAAGATCAACGAGATTTATCAGGAGACGGATCTTGCAAAGCGTGAGGCGCTGATGCATGAGGCGGAAGATGAGCTGATGGATACATGGGCTGTCATTCCGATCTATTATTACAATGACATCTATATGCTCAATACAGACTGCACCGGCCTGTATTACAACCTGTTTGGATTCAAGTATTTTGCATACATGAATGCGCCGGACAATGTCCTGAATGCAAACCTGGCTTCCGAACCGGATCACCTGGATCCGGCGCTGAACAGCTCTGTAGACGGCGCATGCCTGGCGATCCTGTCCTTCTCAGGACTGTATGCCTATGATGAAGACGGCAACCTGGTTCCGGAGCTTGCGGACGGCGAGCCGGAGGTTTCCGAGGACGGCCTGACCTATACCTTCAAGATGAAGGAAGGCCTGAAGTGGTCTGACGGCGAGCCGCTTGACGCTGAGGACGTCGTGTATTCCTGGAACCGTCTTGCAGATCCGAATACGGCTGCTGACTATGGTTATCTGTGTGAGTCTGCGAACCTTGGTTTCAACGACGACGGTACTCTGACCATTGAAGCTTCCGAGGATGGAACCACCTTCACCGCGCACCTGACCAAGCCGTGCGCATACTTCCTTGATCTGTGCGCTTTCCCGGCATTCTTCCCGGTACCGGAACAGGCTGTCACCGAAGCGGATCCGGACGGCGCGAAC
>CAMIVF010000063.1 GCA_946401715.1 uncultured Clostridia bacterium
GCCAAAGCCATCATCCAGGCCGGCATCCGGGAACTGATCTATGATCAGGACAAGTACGCCGACACGCCGTCTGTCATGGCATCCAAGCGGATGCTTCAGGCGGCCGGAGTGTCCTTCCACCGCTACGCGCGCAGCGGAAGAAGCATCGCGCTGGAAGTTTGATACGCGGCGCTGACATACGCGAGATCTCTGACGGGAAGCTCTACCGCAGCAGCGATCTGGTCCGGCTGGACACAGGGGGCTGCGCGGGGTGCAGCGCCTGCTGCAGGGACATGGGCGGAAAAGTGGTCCTGGATCCCTACGACGTGTACAGGCTCAATGCATCAGCCGGCTATTCTTTTGAAGGACTGCTGGCCGGTCCTGCGGTCCTGAGCGTTGCGGATGGTCTGGTGCTTCCGGTTCTGAATATGGACGGCCCGGACGGAGCCTGCCGTTTCCTTGGGGAAGACGGCAGATGCACGGTTCATCCTGCCAGACCCGGTATCTGCAGGCTGTTTCCCCTCGGAAGATATTACCAGGGGGACGATTTTTCTTACATTCTCCAGGTGGGGGAGTGTGAGAAAGCCGGGGCAAAGGTGCGTATCAGACAATGGCTGGACACGCCGGAACTTCCCAGATATGAGGCGTATATCCGCAGCTGGCACGCCCTGACGCGCAAAGCGAGGGAATTGGCGGACGGCGGTTCTGATAAGCTGCGGACCATGATCAGCGCCCGGATTTTGGAAGTCCTTTACCAGCATGCCTGGGATCTGACGGATTCCTTTTATCCCCAGTATGAAGCACAGGAAGCAGAAGTAAAACGCAGGATCGGAATCCTGTGAGATTGATGCCAGAGGGATGACCCTTTTGGCATCATTTTTAGTGATGCCAGGGGGGACGGTTCTTTTGGCATCACTGTTGGTGCCGCGGCATGATTCCGAAAGGACCGTCCCTGCGGCATTCCCCTTGGCATTCGGGAGGAGAATTTATGAAGATTGGATTTATCGGCTGCGGAAATATGGCCGGCGCTATGATCCGCGGGATCCTGGATCAGAAAGCCGCGCTGCCGGAGGATATGATGGCCAGCGCAAAGTCGGAGAAGACCATGCAGCGGATCCCTGCGGAATATGGGATATGCGCTGTGTCCAATGAGAAAGCCGCGAGGGAGAGCGACGTGCTGTTCCTGGCGGTGAAACCCCAGTTTTATGAAGAAGTGATCCTGCAGATTAAGGAGCTTGTGAAGGAGAATGCGATCATCATAGCGATCGCTCCGGGCAAGACGCTTCTGTGGCTGGAGGAAACCTTCGCAAGGCCGCTGAAGCTGGTCCGCGCCATGCCCAATACTCCGGCACTGGTCGGAGAAGCAATGACGGGGATCTGCCCCGGAGAGCGGGTCACACAGGAAGAACTCTCTTACGTGTTAAGCCTTTTTGAGAGTTTCGGGCGAACGGCTGTGGTTCCGGAGCGATTGATGGATGTGGTCACAGGCGTTTCCGGAAGTTCCCCCGCATATGTCTTTCTCTTTATTGAAGCTATGGCGGATGCAGCGGTGGCGGAAGGAATGCCCAGAGCCCAGGCATATGAGTTTGCTGCTCAGGCAGTCCTTGGCAGCGCAAAGATGGTCCTGGAAAGCGGACAGCATCCCGGTGCCCTCAAGGATATGGTCTGTTCCCCCGGAGGAACGACCATCCAGGCCGTCCGGGTATTGGAGGAGAAAGGCCTGCGCAGCGGTGTGATCGAAGCCGTATGCGCCTGTGTGGATAAAGCCCGCAGTATGTAGCAGTGCGGGCAGGAAAAGAGAACTTATATAAAGACGGTGAAAAAATGGGTGAAGAACTGACAAGAAAAGACGTGGAAAGGATCAAGGAGGAGATCGAGCATCGCTCCGGCGAAGTTCGTACCGAGATCCTGGAAGCTTTGAAGGAAGCGCGTGCCCAGGGAGACCTGAGCGAGAACTTTGAATATTATGCGGCAAAGAGGGACAACCGCATCAACAACAGCCGCATCAATTACCTGGAGAGGATGCTCAAGAACGCCACTATCATCTCCGACGAGTCTGCGGAGGATGAGGTGGGGCTGAACAATACGGTGGAACTGTATTTCCCGGAGGATGATCTGACGGAAACCTACCGGCTGGTGACCTCTATCCGCGGCGATTCTCTGAACAATAAGATCAGCAAGGAATCCCCGATCGGCAAGGCGATCCTTGGGCACAAGGCCGGGGAGACCGTTACGGTGGTGGTCAATGAAGATTACAGTTATGAGGTGAAGATCCTTTCGATTGAAAACACCGGGGACGACGGAACGGACAAGATCAACAGCTACTGATCAGGCAGTCCGGCGCATGCGCACGGCTGCCGGGAAGCAGAAGGAAGAGGGAACGGAGAGTATATGAAACCACTCATCAAATGGCCGGGAGGCAAGAGCGGGGAGATCAAGCAGTTTGAGACCCTGATCCCGGAATACGAACGCTATATCGAGCCTTTCGTGGGCGGAGGAGCCCTCTACTTTTTCCTGAATCCGGAAAAGGCCGTCATCAATGACAACTCTGCCGATCTGATGGAGTTCTACCGTCTGATCCGCGAGCAGGACGGAACTTTCCACAAGATCCTGGACCAGTACTGCCGGTCCTTCGGCACCCTGATGGAGCAGTGCGAAAAGCAGTACTCCAGGATCCTGGCTCTGTACCGGCTGTATGAATGCGCGGCGCGGGAGGAACTGGAGATCGCAGATCTTAAGATCCACTGGCAGCTGACGGATGAGATCGCTTCTTCGGTGGAAGAACTTGGAAGCCTGGTTCCGGATGAACAGGAGTTTCTGCAGACCATGCGCCGCGCAGTGGAAGAAAAGTGTGTGCGCACGGTGGCAAATCATCACAGAAAGCCGCTGAGCGATAAGGACCTGAAGGAGAATCTGATCACCGGATTTACCGGAGGATTCTATCTGTATTTCCGCAATGTCTTCAATCAGATCATGTCGGGAAGACTGATCTGCTCCACCCAGTACCGGATCGCGAACTTCTATTTCATCCGCGAGTACTGCTACGGTTCCATGTTCCGTTATAACAAGGACGGGGAGTTCAATATTCCTTATGGCGGGATCTCTTATAACCGGAAAGACTTTGCGGGCAAGATCCGCCGGATGTTTGAGCCGGATACAGCCGCGCTGCTTGGACGCACGCAGCTTTACTGCGAGGACTTTGAAACCTTCCTTGGGAAGCTGGAGCTGACGGAAAGAGATTTCATCTTCCTCGATCCTCCGTATGACACGGAATTTTCCGAGTACGAGGGCCGTGACTTTACCAGGGAGGATCAAAAGCGGCTTTCAGACCTGCTGGGCAGCATCAAGGCCCGTTTTCTCCTGGTCATCAAGAACACGGAGTACATCTACAGTCTTTATGAAGACAGATTCCGGATCCTCTCCTTCGAGAACCGGTATCTTTATAATGTGCGCAGCCGGAACGAGCGCACCGCGCAGCACCTGATCATAACCAATATACCCGAAGGGGAGATCCCATGGCTGAGGGATAATGTATCAGAAACGACGTCCCATTGATACAGGAGCGCGGATTTTTCTCAAAAACCGGGTCTCAAGGGACTTGCTTAATGATTGTATAATGTATACACTATGAATATGATAAAAGAATTCAGACGAAAAGCCCTGGCCAAGGTGAACTTAGGCCTGGATGTGCTTGGAAAACGGGAAGACGGCTATCATGAGCTGCGGATGATCATGCAGACCGTGAGTGTATTTGACCGGATCTATATGAAACGGACGGCAGCTCCGGGCATCCGCATCCGGACCAATGTGGGGTTCCTGCCGGTCAATGAGAACAACCTGATGTACAAAGCTGCGGATCTGCTCATGCAGCGCTTTCAGATCGGGGAAGGCGTTTTCATGGATCTGGACAAGCACATTCCCGTGGCGGCCGGCCTTGCCGGAGGGAGTTCAGACGCGGCGGCTGTCCTGACAGGCATGAACCGCATGTTTGAGCTGGGGCTGTCGCAGCAGGAACTGATGGATCTGGGTGTGCGCATAGGCGCGGATGTTCCCTACTGCATCATGCAGGGGACTGCTTTGGCGGAAGGAATCGGGGAGAAGCTTACGCCTCTTCCGTCTCCGCCCGAATGCAGGATCGTGCTGGCCAAGCCGGGCATTCATGTATCCACGAAATTTGTATACGGCAATCTGAAAGTGGACCAGATCAGCCGCCATCCGGATATTGACGGACAGGTCGAAGCCCTTAAGAAGGGCGATCTGAAAATGCTGGCGGATCTGATGGGCAATGTACTTGAGCAGGTTACCGTATCTGAGTATCCCAAGATCGGCGCGATCAAAGAACAGATGCTGGAAGGCGGCGCTCTGGGCGCCATGATGAGTGGAAGCGGACCTACGGTCTTCGGACTGTTTGAGGATGAGAAAAAGGCGGAGCAGGTGTACAGGCAGCTGCGCGAAGATCCTTTGATCAAACAGGCGTTTCTCGCCGGCTGGGCCCCGTAAAATGTGACAGAGAGCTGTTCCTTCGGGCAAATGCCGTTTTACCGGATGCGCCGAAAGGAGCCTTCCTCCTGCCGCGCCAAGAGACGCGCAGAAAAGAACGTCTCCCTGTCACATTCTGGGAAAGGAAGGAGCGCATGACACAAACAATACAGCTTGAAATGAATGACTACCTGCCGCTGCGGGATGTTGTTTTCCAGACGCTCAGACAGGCGATCCTCAGGGGAAAACTGGAACCGGGAGAACGGCTGATGGAACTGCACCTGGCGGATATGCTGGGCGTTTCGCGAACACCGGTGCGTGAAGCGATCCGCAAACTGGAACTGGAAGGGCTGGTGATCACCATCCCCCGCAGAGGCGCAGTGGTGGCGCAGATCACCCGTACGGATCTGGAAGACGTGCTGGAGGTGCGGTGTGCCCTGGAAGAGCTGGCTGTGCGCAAGGCCTGCCAGAAAATGACGCCGGAGCAGCTGATCCTGCTCAAGCAGGCAGCATCCCGCTTTGAAAAAGGGATCGCGGCAGGAGATCTTATGGAAAGTGCCCAGGCAGACGTAGATTTTCATGAGGTGATCAGCGACGCCACGGGAAACCGCAGGCTGATCCAGATCCTCAACAACATCCGCAGCCAGGTCTACCGCTACCGGCTGGAGAACTTAAAGAACAAGGCAAGCCACCCGGACCTGATCAGAGAGCATACAAGATTGATCGAGGCGCTGGAAAGGCACGACGAGGAGGAGGCAGCCAGGTTCATCCGCGTGCATATTGAGAACCAGCGGATGGCGATCATGGAGAACCTGCAGCTTCCCGATGAGAAATAACGTGAAGAGGGGTCCCGCAGGACCCCTCCGTTTTCTTTATTCCATCTCTGCCACAACGAAGATGTCGTAGATGGCCTTGATAGCCGCCTCAAAGTCTTCATTGCGCACGCCGATGATGATATTCAGCTCGCTGGAGCCCTGGTCGATCATCTTGATATTGACTCTTGCATGTGCAAGCGCCGAGAAGATGAGACCTGCGGTTCCTTTTTTTGCCTTCATGCCCCGGCCGACGACGGCGATCAGGGCAAGATCTCCTTCCAGGTCGATGGTGTCCGGATGGACGGCCCGGTGCAGGCCGGAGATGACGGACTGCTCCTTTTCCATGAACTCATCCTGATGGACCAGGACGGAGAAGGTGTCGATACCGGAGGGCGTATGCTCGAAGGAGATCTCATTATCCTCAAAGACCTGGAGAACGCGTCGGCCAAAACCGATCTCACTGTTCATCATGTCTTTTTCAATATTGATGGAGCAGAAGCCTTTCTTGCCCGCGATGCCGGTGATGACGTAGCGCGGGGACCGGCAGGTGCTCTCCACGATCAGAGTACCCTTATCCTCCGGATGATTGGTATTGAGAATATGAATGGGAATGCCTTCCGAACGGACCGGGAAGATGGCGTCCTCGTGAAGGACCGTTGCGCCCATATAAGAAAGCTCGCGAAGCTCCCGGTAGGTGATGGTCTCCACCACTTCCGGATTGGAGACGATCCGCGGATCCGCCACCAGCACGCCAGAGACGTCCGTCCAGTTCTCGTAGACGTCGGCACGGACAGCGCGGGCTACGATCGACCCGGTCACATCCGAACCTCCCCTTGAGAAGGTCTTGATGCTGCCGTCCGGCATGGCTCCGTAGAAGCCGGGGATGACGGCCTGCTCCATATTTTTCAGGCGCTCCCGGAGAATCTCGTGGGTCTTCTCGCTGTCAAAACTCCCGCTCTCTGTAAAGCAGATCACTTCCGCAGCGTCGATAAAGCGGAAGCCAAGGTAGGCAGCCAGAACCTTTCCGTTCAGGTATTCTCCTCTGGAGGCGGCGTAATCCCTTCCGGCCTGCCGCATGAAGTGGTCCTTGATCAGGGCAAATTCATCCGACAGATCCAGGTCCAGGTTCAGACCATCTATGATCTCCCGGAACCTGCTTTGGATCCGCCCGATCCGGTCGGTGATATCCTCGCCTGCAGCCGCAGCGTCATAGCACTGGTAAAGCATGTCCGTGACCTTGGCATCGTCAGAATACCTGCGTCCGGGAGCGGACGGGATGACGTACCTGCGGTCAGGGTCGGATGTAATGATCTGCTTTACCTTCTGCATCTGGCTGGCACTGGCCAAAGAACTGCCGCCGAACTTCACAACTTTCTTCATTCTGCTCACCCCTCGATCACATCGCTCATACTGTAAAGCCCCGGGCCTTTGCCGCTAAGATATGCGGCAGCTGCTATGGCGCCTTTGGCAAAGATAGCCCTGGAATAGGCGGTGTGCCTGAAAGTGATCACCTCGTCCGTTCCGGCGAAAAGGACTTCATGTTCTCCGACGATCGTTCCGCCGCGTACAGCGCTGATGCCGAGCTCTTTCGCGGAACGCTGTTCATAGCGCCCGCTGCGGTCGTAGATATATTCATAGATCCCGCCGGCTCCTTCATTGACGCTCTCTGCGAGGGCGATCGCCGTTCCGCTGGGGGCGTCTTTCTTGCGGTTGTGATGCTTTTCCACGATCTCCACGTCGAAACCGGAGGCGGAGAGTACGGCGGAAGCTTCCTTGAGCAGTTTCATCAGAAGATTGATGCCCAGGGACATATTGGCAGAACGCAGGAGTGCGACGTTTGCGCTCTCTTTTTCCAGGCGGGCAATCTGCCCGTCCGACAGGCCCGTCGTGCAGATGACGGCTGGGATCTTGTGAGATACGCTGTAATCCAGAAGAGCGTCAAAGACTGCCGGGGAAGAAAAATCGATGAGGACATCTGCCTGCACGTCACATTCTGCCGGGGAAGAAAAGACTGGATAGGGACATCCTTCCGCTGCGGTGATATCGATCCCCGCGGCGATCTCCATGTCCGGCGTTTCCTTTACAAGGCCGGTGATGACCTGGCCCATACGGCCGCTGCAGCCGCTCAAAATGACTTTTACCATAGTATTTGTTCCTCTTTTATTCTGTTAAGTGCAGATCCGGCTCCCCGGCGCCGGTCATATTTCCCGGACTTACGTGTACCGGAAGCGCACCTTTTTTCTGTCAAAGTATGCCGTATGCTTCCATAGCTTTGCGCAGGCGTTCCACGTGCGCTTCTTCCATCTCGCAGAGTGGTCCGCGCAGCGGGCCTGCTTCTTTACCCATCAGGTTGAGGGCGGTCTTGACCGGGATCGGATTGACTTCGCAGAAAAGCGCGTCGCAAAGATCCAGTGCTTCCAGCTGAAGCTTGCAGCTAAGCTGCGGATTCCCGTCGAACCAGGCCTGGGTGATGGCATGGGTCTGTGCGGGCGCCACATTGGACAGAACCGAGATCACGCCCTTGCCTCCAAGAGAGAGGATGGGGACGATCTGATTGTCGTTTCCGGAGTACAGGTCGATCTTGTCTCCGGCCAGGCGCATGAGCCGTGCGATCTGGGAGATATCTCCGGTGGCTTCCTTGATGGCCTGAATGTTTTCCACATGCTCCGCAAGATAAGCCGCCGTCTCCGGAAGCAGATTGCATCCGGTTCTGCTGGGTACATTATATAGAACGATGGGCAGGCTGATGGAATTGGCGATGCGGGTAAAGTGACGGATCAGGCCTTTCTGGGTCGCCTTGTTGTAATAGGGGGTGACCAGAAGGACAGCATCCGCGCCGTATTTTTCCGCCTCCGTGGAGAGATAGATGGCGGTGTTGGTATCATTCGAACCGGTCCCGGCGATGACGGGGATCCGTCCGTTCGTTTTTTCGATGGCGTAGCGGATGGTCTCAAGATGTTCCTCGTGGGTGAGGGTGGCGGATTCTCCGGTGGTTCCGCAGATGATGATGGCGTCGGTGCCGCCGGCGATCTGCTCTTCGATCAGCTCTCCAAGCTTCTCAAAATTCACCGATTCATCTTCGTGCATGGGAGTTACGATGGCAACTCCGGCTCCTGTGAATATAGCCATGATCGATCCTCCTTGATCTTTCAGTGCGCCTGCCCGTATAGGGGCGGCGTGCCTGTCTGTGCGGGAATAAAAAAGGATGCACAAGCGCGCATCCGTAAAATACGATCCGTATATCCGACCGTATATTGCGATAGCGCTCCATCATTTCTGATGACAGTTGCATGCCTGTTCGACATGCACCCAAGTGCGGGGCAGTTCAGGTGCCGGACACTTTCGGCGTCTTCCCCTTTTATCCGGCCATCCGCCGCGCCTGAACGCGTCCGACAGGTTACTGATGAAACACGCAACCTCTATCCTCAAATATTCTGATCTTGCAAATCTGCAAAAGCCGGCCAGGAACCGCCTGGCTTCTGTTTCCTAACTATAGCATTCCGTCATGGTCTTGTCAACAAGCATGGCGGAGAGGCAAGCCTTTACATCTGGCGGGGAACCCGGCCGAGCTGCATATGCCGCAGGCAAACGCGCAGCTTGAACCTGCTGCTCTTATGCCTTCGGCTCTTTAAGCGTAGACATCTCCGTGATCCGGGTCGCGTAGGACCAAAGGCTTTCACACCTGTGCGTACCGGTCAGGATCAGAATAGTCTGGTCACTGACGCTCTCCAGAAGCTGCTTTACCTCTTCCTCGGAGACGATCCCCATGTGGACCAGGTCCAGGAGCTCGTCCAGGATCAGGACGTCGCATTCTTCCGTGACCAGGACTTTGCGGGCAAAATTCAGGCCGTTGCGGATGTGCAGCTGCTCTTCCTTCTGCTCCTCACTTGTCAGATCGTTGTACCATTTGTCAAACTTCTCAAAAGCGAATATCTTCAGCTCCGGCTCCAGGCGTTTAATATAATCCTGTTTGAGGATGTCATTCCCCTTGAGGAACCGGACTACCATGACACTTTTACCGGCACTGGCGTAACGAATGCCCTGTCCGATGGCAGCAGCGCTGCGGCCGCTGCCGGTGCCGCAATAAATCTGTATCTTATCTTCCAGCATGATCCTTCAAATTACCTTCTTTCAAAACGGCGCAGATACGCCGGCATACTGCTGCCTGGCTCCCTTCAATGCGGGCCGGCATACGATCTCCTGACTCTTATGGATGCGGGTTGTTCTCATGCTGCCCTGAGTCATAAACAGTAACATACTACAAAGGCCGGTGAAATTCAAGAAAAATCTGAGGCGTTCTTGTAATCCTGACAAAGTATGAATGCAAAGTAGCGGATCAGTCATAGTTTTGGGTATAACAAATAAACCCACCTGTTTTTCAGGGTGGAAGAGTTTTCGCCGATGTTGTATAATCAGCTACAGCAATCTAATTCTTATGCTGTAGCAACCGCATGTTGATCGAGGGGCTGATCCTTTGTCTGGGGAGACTTCCGGGGCCTTCCTCTTCGTTTTGCAGATTTCTGCTCTGTTGCGGTGGTTTCAGCAATGGTTTTAGGTTGCTTTTTCTTTTGCACTTTTTTATCAGTAGCAGAAGTTGCAGCCTTCTTCTGATCCACAGCACCTTGTGAGCACTGCTTTTCAACTATGCGGATTGTATTGGCATCGACTCCATGCTCCCCAAGGAATTCGATGATGTTTTGCAGGTTCAGCTCTTTTGATGATTGTTTACGGTTTACTACTTTATCGAAGTCTATCGGCTGGAAGCCTTTGTCTTCCCTGATCATATGGTAGATCGACACAAGCATCTTCCTGGCTATGGCTATAATGGCTTTTTTGTGGCCGCGGCGCTTTTTCAGCGAAATGTATTTGTTGTAGAAGTACGGATGCTTCTTCGTGCTTTTAACAGCAGCAAGGGCGCACTGCACAAGCAGTGGTTTGAGATAATGGCCGCCTTTGCCGATCTTTGTGGATTTGTTTTTCCGGGCACTTGCATTGTTGGCCGGAGAAAGTCCTGCCCAGGAAGAAAGGGAAGCACTGTCACGCCATACGGACATGTCAGCCCCGATTTCACCGAGGATATATAGCGCTGATTCCACAGATATCCCGACCATGGTTGTCAGATGCTGTATGACGTTGCTGTATTTCAGACGGAAATACTCCAGTTTTTGGTCAATCATTGCAATGCACTTGTTGATGTCTTCCAGGTGTATGCTGATGA